>JAEYPI010000025.1 GCA_023410885.1 Bacillota bacterium | reverse complement strand
GGATCACACACCAGCCAAGTGCGGTTGTTAACCCGATTGTACCTGTATTTTGGGCATATACGGCCATAAACCATGCCGTTCCGAAGGCATAGCACATAAGCAGTCCGGCAAGCATGGCAATTGCGGCTATAAGGGTCTTGCTACCGAAAAGCCCGGTAATCAGCCAATATATCAAGGCTAAGAATACAAAACCAAGGATATAACCCCCTGTGGAACCTAACAGCATCCCCATACCACCTCTGAAACCGGAAAAAACGGGAACCCCTACGGCTCCTAAGAAAATGTAGACCAATAGGGACAAAGTGCCGCGCTTCCCGCCCAGTAATCCTACCGTGCAAAACACAGCAAAGGTCTGAAGCGTAAAGGGCACCACTGTGGGGATGGAAATCCATGAGCAGATAGCGATCATAACCGCAAACAACGCCATATAGACCATATCCAGGGTCTTAAGTTTCATAGCTTTAGCATCCGTCATTACCTTTCCCCCACTTTATGCAATAAAAAAAGCATAGCATTGGACAGGAATATTGTCAACTTGATATCATAAATGCGGTGACAATATTCCTAATTGGATAAAAGGAAGATAATCGTTCCATAAAGCGTTGTGCTTATATAGAAAATGAAGAAACGGGAATTGTACAAACCGCATTTTATGGTACAATTTCATGAGAGATTTAATCGACATGATGGGTGAGCTTTCAGGAGGTTCTCATGAAGAAACTACTTGTTTATTTAAAGGACTATACAAAAGAGAGTATTCTGGGTCCGCTATTTAAGATGTTGGAGGCATCTTTCGAATTACTGGTGCCTCTTATTATAGCTGCTGTTATTGATATTGGTATCGCCAACAATGATAAGGGTTATATCCTAAAAATGTGCCTCTTATTGGTGGCACTTGGCGTCATCGGACTGGTCTGCTCAATTACGGCACAGTATTATGCCGCAAAGGCTGCTGCCGGCTTTGTTAAAAAGATAAAGCACGCCCTGTTTAAACATATTGGACAACTGTCCTTCTCTGAAATGGATACATTGGGCACCTCGACCATGATTACCCGAATGACAAGTGACATGAATCAGGTTTATACCGGTATGAATCTCACGCTCCGCCTGTTGCTGCGCTCTCCCTTTGTGGTTTTCGGGGCCATGGTTATGGCCTTTACCATAGATGCAAAGGCGGCCCTCATTTTTGCAGCCGCTATTCCCGCACTTTCAGTGGTGGTCTTTGGCATTATGCTGGTTTGTCTTCCTCTTTATAAAAAGGTTCAGAGAGGCCTGGACCGGGTGCTTGGCATTACCCGCGGCAATCTGACCGGAGTACGGGTTATTCGCGCCTTTCGTAAGGAAGAGGAAGAAATTCAATCCTTTGAGGAAAGCAATGAAGTGCTCAACAGCATTCAAAAGCATGTGGGCCGTATTTCAGCGCTTATGAATCCCATCACCTATATCATGATCAATCTTGCCGTTATCGCCTTGCTCCATACGGGTGCAATCCGGGTTGAAGCAGGAATCATCACACAGGGTGCGGTCGTGGCTTTGTATAACTATATGTCTCAAATTCTGATTGAGCTGATAAAGCTGGCCAATCTCATCATTACCATTACAAAAGCCGTGGCCTGCGGTAATCGCATTCAAGGGGTTTTCGAAATAGAAGCCGGCATGGACTCCGCCGCCGGGGACAATCAAGAAGCGCCATTTACCCTTGATCCCTCAGAAGAAAGTGCCTATGCAGTTGAATTCAGAAAGGTGGGGCTCCGGTATCAAAATGCTGGGGACAACGCCCTGTCCGATATTGATTTCAAGGTGAAACACGGTCAGACCATCGGTATTATTGGCGGCACAGGTTCAGGCAAAACCTCACTGGTTAATCTCCTTCCCCGCTTTTACGACGTGACGGAGGGAGAGGTTCTCGTTGACGGAACCCCTGTAAAAGCCTATCCGCTTGCCCAGTTGCGAAACAAAATCGGTGTGGTCCCGCAAAAGGCGGTGCTCTTTAAGGGCACCCTCCGTGAAAATATGCTGTGGGGTAAGAAGGACGCTATTGACGCTGAAATTATGGAGGCCATCACTATTGCGCAGGCTAAGGAAATTGTGGAAGGCAAGCCTGGGGCTCTTGATTTCAAGATTGAGCAAGGCGGCAAGAACTTATCCGGAGGTCAAAGACAACGCTTGACCATCGCCCGGGCTCTGGTCAAAAAACCCGATATTTTAATTTTGGACGACAGTGCCTCCGCTCTTGACTTTGCCACCGATGCCGCCCTCCGAAGCGCCATTCGCCAGCTTCCCTATAAGCCCACCCTTTTCATCGTTTCCCAAAGAGCCTCCTCTATTCAGTATGCCGACCAGATTCTCGTGCTGGATGACGGGAAAATTGCCGGTATGGGGAGCCATGAAGTCCTCCTGGCTTCCTGTCAGGTCTACCGTGAAATCTATGAATCCCAGTTTAAAAAGGAGGAAAAGTACCATGGCTAAGAAAGTTCAAAAAGGTACGTTAAAAAAGGTCCTGCATTATATTGGACGGTACCGCCTCCTTCTTACCCTGTCCATACTTTTTTCAGCAATCTCAGTTGCGTTAACCCTCTATGTCCCCATATTGGTGGGTAAGGGTATTGACTACATGGTGGATAAAGGACAGGTTGATTTTGAAGGACTTGGAAGTCTTCTTATCAGAATAGGCCTTATTGTGGGCATCACAGGCTTGCTCCAATGGCTAATGAATATTATTAACAACCGCATGACCTTCAATGTAATCCGGGATATAAGAAATGAGGCCTTTACTAAAATTCAGCACCTGGCCATTAAGGACATTGATGCCCGTTCAACCGGAGAAGTTGTCAGCCGTATCATAGCAGATGTGGATCAGTTTGCTGATGGGCTTCTCATGGGTTTCACACAGCTTTTTACCGGTGTTGTGACTATTCTGGGCACCTTGCTGTTTATGGTCACCCTCAACTGGAAAATCACCCTTGTGGTGGTGCTGCTGACCCCCCTCTCACTTTTTGTAGCCCGTTTCGTATCGAAGCGGACCTATGATCTGTTCAAGATTCAGTCTGAGACCCGGGGTGAGCAAACCGCATTCATCGATGAAATAATCGGCAACCAGAAGGTTGTACAGGCCTTCTCCCGTGAAAAGGAAGCCTTGGACCAGTTTGATGAAATCAATGATCGTCTTGAGAAACAGTCCCTGCGCGCAACCTTCTTTTCCTCCATCACCCAACCCGGAACACGTTTTGTCAACAATTTGGTTTACGCAGGCGTGGGGCTTACGGGGGCACTTGCCGCTGTGGGCGGTTCCATTACCGTTGGCGGCTTATCCATCTTTTTAAGCTATGCCAATCAATACACCAAGCCCTTCAACGAAATTTCAGGAGTCATTACCGAGCTTCAAAACGCCCTGGCCTGTGCCGCCCGCATTTTTGAGCTCATTGAGAAGGAACCCCAGCCTCCGGATGCATCGGACGCCAAGATACTGGAGGATGTTAAGGGGAACGTGGCGTTGGAGCAAGTAAACTTTTCCTATGTACCTGAACATCCCCTTATTCAAAACCTAAATCTGCAGGTTAGACCGGGTCAGAAAGTGGCTATTGTGGGTCCGACAGGCTGTGGTAAAACAACTGTTATCAATCTGCTCATGCGCTTTTATGATATTAATAGCGGCAGTATCAAGGTAGAGGGCAACGACATCCGTCAGGTAACAAGAAAAAGTCTGCGCAAGGGTTATGGGATGGTGCTTCAGGATACTTGGCTCAAGGAAGGTACTATCCGTGATAATATTATAATGGGTAAGCCCGACGCCACTGAGGAAGAAATCATAAATGCCGCAAAAGCCACTCATGCCCACAGCTTCATCAAGCGGTTGCCCCAGGGCTATGATACCCTTATTAACGAGGACGGCGGCAGTCTTTCCCAAGGACAGAAGCAATTGCTCTGTATCACCCGTGTCATGCTTTGTCTGCCACCCATGCTGATTTTGGATGAGGCTACCTCCTCCATTGACACCCGAACCGAAATTAAAATTCAGGAAGCCTTCACAAGGCTGATGCAAGGCCGAACAAGCTTTATAGTTGCCCATCGGCTTTCCACAATCCGCGAAGCGGACATCATTCTTGTCATGAAGGACGGCAATATTGTCGAACAGGGCAATCATGAGACATTACTTGCCAAAAACGGCTTCTACGCAGACTTATATAACAGTCAGTTTGCAGTGTGACCTTTTACTGATGGGTATTCCATTTTGCATAGAGTTCAGCCCCCTTGGCTTTAAGGGGGCTGTGGCTATATCCAGCTTAAATATTAAACAGGCTGAGCATCAGTTGTGTTCTATTAAAATTGTATTTTCGGAGCTGCGGCTTCGGCCTCACTCACCCGAATAAATTCTTCTGCTCTGAACTTAAACATACCGGCTATGATACTCGAAGGCACCATCTGGACCGAGTTGTTATAGTCCATGACCACATCATTATAGAATTGTCTGGCAAAGCTGATTTTATCCTCGGTACGGGTCAGCTCCTCCTGAAGCTCAACGAAATTGGTGTTGGCTTTCAGCTCAGGATAGGCTTCTGCCACGGCAAAGAGCTTGCCCAAGCCTTTGCTTAATTGACCGTTTGCATCAATGGCCTCCTGATGGTTACCTGCCGACATATACTTTGTCCTAGCTGCAGTAACATCCTCAAAGGTCTGCTTCTCGTGAGCGGCATAGCCCTTGACAGTCTCCAGTAAATTGGGTATCAGGTCAAACCTTCTCTTGAGCTGGACATCAATCTGGCTCCAGGAATTGGCCACCTTGTTCCTCTTGCCCACAAGGGTGTTGTATGCGGTGAAAGCGTACAGCAGGATTATAGCTACAATAATTATAATGACAGGGGTTGTCATATCATTCATCCTCCTCAATTAATTTAAATACTTTATGTCTGCCAATAATGTTTTTCTATTCTATCCTGTTCTACCGGAGAAGTATTCTTTTCAAAAGCCTTGGAGCCCTACCCGATATTTTTCGGATTTCACTTTCACATAATGACGCAACTCAGAAAGCGCCTCCTCCCCCGCCGCCACCTCCGCCAACGGAGCTGCCGCCGCTAAAACCACCCCCGCCACCGGAAGAATTAGATAAAGTTGAATCAGCCACCGATAGGGCGTTACTGATTGCACCATTAACAGAATCGACCGTTTTGTCAAGAGTATTGCTGAGTAGGGCAAAGCTCATGTAGCTATTGTAGCCATACATATAAGTAAGCCCGCCATCGTGAAGATCCGAGTCGCTAAAGACCAGGGGAAGCTGCTTGATAACCTCCTTTGCGACGCCCAGAGAGATGGCATACACCAAATAATGCTCCCAAATGACAATGGAGGGTAGGGTTGCTTTATCCAATTGGCTAAAATCCTTAAGGAAATTCTTAAAGGCATCCCACATGGCCTTTTGATCATTCCCGTAGGCTGTGCGTCTGTTCATACGTACTGAAAAAATGAAAAGAATAATGAAGAGTACAATGAGAATTGAACCCGCAGCAGTACCGAATACCAATAGTACTAATATTCCCAAGAGAAGATAGAGTAAAGAAAAAGCAACACCGATTCCAATGCCTTTTTTCGGGACCTTTTCAAAAAAGCCGTTCTTATCTGCTTCTTTTTTTGCCAGCTCACACCATTTTTCATAGTCCTTATTAAATTTTCTGGCCTCAGATTCTGTTTTAGCATAGTCAGAGATTGTATCAAGATTGATCCTATTGCCATCTCCCAGTGTATCAATGAACCATTCTATCAGAAAGGCTTCATGGTCCTTTAGATGAATATTCGGCGCTTTTTGATTACGTGACACAATGTATTGAATGATTTCCGAGCTTTTAAGTAAACTCTTCTTGATGATTTTTTCAGAAGTCAGCAATAATTGCTTCTTTCTTACTAAATCCATTAAGGTTGCCGTAACGTCCCGGGCTTGCACATTACCCATCGAGAGCAGGACGCTCATTTCAGCCGGGGTGTATTGACCTGGAAGCTCTCTGTAATACTTGCCTTCGAATCTACGCTTGAGCTCCTTGTCATATTTTCGGTAGAGGGTCATAAGGATACCCAACCAGGCCACCGATAATACGAGGGTTATGCCGTTACCTATGGTTCTCATTCTCGCCTTTCTGGCCAATTGCTTTTGAGCATTCTCTCTTTGTTTATTGGCTTCTTCAGCCAAAACCTTTTCATTTGCCATGATCTGGGGCAACGCATCCTTATTGACAATATTTGTTGAATGGGGCAC
>JAEYPI010000086.1 GCA_023410885.1 Bacillota bacterium | reverse complement strand
AATTTTTGGGCTTGAACACTCCGATATCCGGCGTCCTGACGGATCAGCAGGCGGCCTTATTCGGTCAGTTGTGCGTATCACCAGGAATGATCAAGACAACATACGGAACCGGTTGTTTTATGCTGATGAACACCGGGAATCAACCTGTTCATTCTCCGAATGGGATCCTGACAACTGTGGCGTGGCAGTTGGGCGGAAAACTAACATTTGCATTGGATGGAGGCATATACAGCTCCGGTGCAGCGATCCAGTGGTTGCGTGATGGAATTCAGATCATCGATTCTTGTGCCGAAGTTGAAGGATTGGTTAACCGTACAAAGGATAATGGTGGTGTATATTTTGTTCCCAGCTTTACAGGTTTGGCCGCTCCTTATTGGGATGCTTACGCACGAGGAATGATGATTGGAATTACCGGTGGAGTTACGCGGGGGCATATTGTTCGAGCCGCGCTTGAAGCTACAGCGTACCAGGTAAAGGATGTCTTAAATGCTATGGAGGAGGACTCCGGCGTTCCGATTTCCATCATGCGCTGCGACGGTGGAGCTACCCAGAATCATTTCTTAATGCAGTTTCAAGCTGACATTTTAGGCATACCGCTGGATATTCCGGTAATTGCGGAAGCCAGCGCTTTGGGCTCCGCATACATGGCTGCATTAGGTATCGGTGTATTTTCTTCCATTCAAGAGATAGGCGTCAATTGGAAGATATCCCGGCGTTACGAACCCCGAATGAGCGAGGATGAGCGTGAAGGGCTGATGTACAATTGGCACCGCGCTATCGAACGGGCCAAACTGTGGGAGGAGAATTAACCGAACGATCGCGTTGTGTGTTCGTCACGGTATTTAATTGTGTAATGCCATAAAAATTATGTACCCATTAGGCAAACGATCACTGAGGGCGAGATCGTGGACGCGATCCACGTGACGCTGGTCGCGCGTGCGGCAATACCGTCATTGCATAATTTATTTGCAAAAGTCATATCAAGAATAACTTTATCATTATCTTAAATGTGACTTGTTTGATAAGTTTTGGTCATACTTGCAGCAATTCCATACCTTCGAGTTGTTCCTCAACAGTTAATTAACCTGTCATGATAGAAAGATGTCATGCCTGAAGGCATATTTTATTGCCACCAGGCGTGACATTTTTCAAATGAGTCCACAAGGTGACATTACATAAAGATCGGTCATGATATTGACAAATATAGACTAAGTTGTTACAATAAAAACAAGCAAAACGGGCAAAAAGTAATCATAAATTTCATATATTAGATTATTATAATAAGATAAAAAACTATTATTGAAAGGAGATTAAAATGTTTAAAACCGATGTTCTAATAATAGGTGCTGGTGCAGTAGGGTGTGCCATAGCACGTGAGCTGACAAAATATCAGCTAAAGGTTATGGTTGTGGAAAAGAATGAGGATGTGGGCGGAGACGCGTCCAAATCCAACAGTGCCATTATCCATACCGGCTATGATGCAACACCCGGTACTCTGGAGTCTGAGCTTGTCGTAGCCGCCAATCCTATGTTCGATGAATTGACGAAAGATCTTGATATTCCTTTCTCCAGAATAGGCGCCATCCTTCCGGCACTGACTGATGAGCAGTTCGAAAAGCTGCCGGCCCTGAAGGAAAAAGCATTCAAGAACCGTGTATATGATGTTGAATACATGACTGGTGAACAGCTGCTTGAAATGGAACCTAATCTGAATCCCTGTGTTAAGGGTGGTCTTTATATCCCGCGTGAGAGTATTATCGATCCGTTTTTGTTTGTAGTAGCACTGGCGGAGAATGCCCAGGAAAATGGTGCAACCTTCCTGCTGAACACTGAAGTTACCGGAATTAAAATGGAAAAGGGTAAGGTCGTCGGTGCACAGACTACAGCAGGCGAGATAGAAGCAACCTATATTGTCAATGCTGCCGGACTGCATAGTGATGACATTGCAAGGATGGTCGGCAAGGACGATTATTACGTCAATCCCCGCAGAGGCCAGTTCTACATATTGGACAAGAATACATCCTGTAAAGTAAACTATATTGTTTTGCCGATCCCGACCAAACTGACAAAGGGTAAGCTGATGTGCCCGACCATCCATGGAAATATGCTGGTGGGACCGACTGCAGAGGATTTAACTGATAAATGTGATAAAGCAACAACTGTAGAAGGGCTTCAAAGTGTTCAGAAAGATGTACGCGACCTGATTCCAAATGTCAATCTGAGAGACACTATTACGCAATACAGCGGATTGCGCCCGAATCGTAATCCTGAAGGATTACATGTTGATACATACGAAGATGTCGGTAACTATGTCAATCTATCCGGCGTTCGTTCTACCGGGCTCACTAATTCGGTTGCACTTGCAAAATATGTTGCACAGACACTTATTGGCCTTGGAATGCCGATCCAATTTAATCCTCATTTCATAAAGAAGCGTAAGAATATTGTCTCCTTCCATAAACTGGACCACGATGCGCAGGATGCGCTAATCAAAGAAAATCCGTTATACGGTAATGTCGTTTGCCGTTGTGAAACGGTTACAGAAGGTGAAATTGTCGAAGCGATTCACAGGCCGGTTCCGGCTCGTTCATTGGATGCCATCAAACGTAGGCTGCGTGCGGGAATGGGACGCTGCCAGGGCGGTTTCTGCGGACCTCGCGTTATTGATATCATTGCGCGCGAGCTTGGCATTCCCCATGAAGAAGTTACCAAGAACCAAAAGGGTTCCTACATGATTTCCGGAAAAGTTCGTTATTAAGAGAGGAGAAAGCATATGTTTGAGATAAAATGTGATGTCGCAGTCATTGGTGGAGGACCTGCAGGTCTAGCCGCTTCAATTGCGGCAAAAAAGCAGGGTGCTGAAAAAGTACTGATCATTGAACGTGATTCCTCACTTGGCGGAATACTGCAACAATGCATACATCCCGGTTTCGGGCTCAGTTATTTTGGTGCGGAGCTTACAGGTCCGGAGTATGCAGGACGTTTCATTGAAAAGGCGAAATTGCAGGGAGTGGAGACTCTGCTCAATTCGATGGTTCTCGAAGTATTCCCGGATGGCAGAGTCATTTGCACCAATTCCACCTATGGAATAACATGCGTTCAGGCAAAAAGCGTAGTTCTTGCCATGGGATGCCGGGAGAGGACCCGTGGTAATATTCAGATCGCCGGTACTCGTCCGGCGGGTGTTTATACTGCAGGAGCAGCACAGCGGTTGATCAACCGCCAGAATGAGATGGTAGGGCGTGAGGTTGTAATCCTCGGATCAGGCGATATAGGTATGATCATGGCACGCCGTATGACACTTGAGGGCGCAAAAGTTATTGCAGTAGTCGAATTGATGGATTATCTGGCAGGTCTTACAAGAAATCGTGTTCAGTGCCTGGATGATTTCAATATACCGTTGATGCTTTCACACACTGTGACAAAAATTGTCGGCAACGAACGTGTCGAGGGAGTCTGGGTTGCCAAGGTAGATGAAAACAAAATACCAATCAAGGAGACAGAGCAATTTTTCAAATGCGATACACTGTTGCTCTCAGTCGGTCTGGTCCCTGAAAACGAACTAAGCCGCGCTGCTAAGATAGAAATAAGCCCGATTACCAATGGACCTGTTGTCAACCAATATATGCAGACCTCTGTTCCATCTTTGTTTGCAAGCGGAAATGTTGTTCATGTCAATGACCTTGCGGATAATGTATCATCCGAAAGTGAGATTGCTGGACGTGAGGCCGCGAACTATGCCATGGGGCGCATGCCTCTGTCACTCGGTGAAGTAAATACCGTACCGGGAAAAAATGTCCGGTATATTTGCCCGCAACATATCGCTCTTCCGGAGCAGGATACTGAAATAACGCTCTATTTCCGTGTAAGTGCTCCTGATGCAAATATGCGGATCAATGTCAGCTGCAACGGTAAACCGCTTCAGAGCAAGAAAGCGGTCAAGGTCAATCCCGGCGAGATGCTACATGTCAAACTAAAATCTTCTGAGTTGTCCGAAGGTAACGTAGTCATCGATGTTGTTAAGGAGGCGTAACCATGGAAGAAAAAAAGATTATATGCACTGTATGCCCACTGGGGTGCAACATAACTGTATGCGGTAAAGGGGATCAGATTGAATCCGCTGAGGGCTTTACCTGTAAACGCGGAGAAGAGTATGCGCGCAATGAGTTTGCACATCCGGTACGCATTTTGACATCCACCGTAAAGGTTACGGGATCGACAGCTCCTCTGGTATCAGTGCGTTCCAATAAACCAGTTCCAAAGCAACTGCTGTTAAAGTGTATAGATGAGATCAGTAAGGTGACTGTCAAGGCTCCTGTTCACACGTGTGATGTGATAATAGCGGACATTTTAGGGACGGGAATTGATATTGTGTCAACATGTGAGGCTGAATAGGAGGCAAATATGTCAAAATATGTGAAGATTACAGTACTGAAACGTTTATTAATGGAAGAAATCATCGATAAATATGCAGGAAAAACCATAACACCTTGTGCACGCTGTAAAGAGGGCGATGTTTTTATTACTGACGGCCGCAAGGTACCTGATGGTTTCTGTGTTTGGGCCTGGGCGGACATTTTCAAGGATATCCTGATGGTGCGTCAAAATGCCGAGTGTGGCACGGCTGACATGAAATGTCAGGTTGTGTCCTGTACGGACGGCTATCGTCCTGTTGTTTTTCTTATTGAACCTCATGAAGAATAGGAAGTGACAAAGGTTATATCATTTGATGCCCATGGAACAAGTTTGATTAGCAAACGGACTAATGGGCATTTCAAATGATATAGGTTCCGATAATGATTTGAATATGATAGCGTTGACTCCTATTAGGTTTAAGGGAAATGTGCAACATATTATCATACTATAGTTTAAATGAACATATGTCTGATAAATTACTTCGTATTCAATTCTAGACATTGAATGCGAATAAAGTGTGTGTTATTATTTAAGCATTCGTGACCCTATTGATATGAATGTTTGTGATTATTTTGATAATGTTCTTGCAAGTATTTCCTCAAATACTAGGAGAGGTGGTAATCTTTGAGATACGACCGCATTCAGCAGATAAAAAAGTTACTGTTAAGTAAAAAAAGAGTTTTGAATAGTGAAATTTGTGAGATGTTTAACGTTTCAATTGAAACAATTCGCAGAGATCTTGACCACCTGGAAAAGGAAGGGATTATCAGAAAGGTCTATGGCGGTGCTGTTTTAGTTGATGATAGCCTGGTTCCTGACTCACTTGAGAAGTGGGATGTCCGTTACCTTGAGAATTTAGAAGTAAAAAAGACCATTGCATCCCAAACGGCAGCTTTAATCCCAGATAACTGTACGGTTTTGCTTGATACCGGTACCTCGGCTTTCGAAGTAGCTTGCCAGCTAAAAAACAGGAGCAGCCTGACGATTGTAACGAATTCTCTGCGAATAGCAACTGAGCTTGGTATGTGCAGAAATTTGACTGTATACTGTGTTGGTGGCATTATCAAAGTTGATGAACTCGTTACATCGGGGTTTCTTGCTTCCGAATTTTTATCCTATTTCAATCATTTCGATATCGCTGTACTCTCAGCCGATGGTTTTATTCCGGCTGAAGGTACTGCAGAATATTCAATGGAAATAGCAATGCTTAAAAAGAATATGCTGGACAAGTCAGATAAGATCATCTTAGCAATTGATCACACCAAATTTGGCATTTCCGCTAATTGCATTACCTGTCCTACAGGAAAGATCAATACTGTTGTGACAGACAAGGACACACCACAGGAAGCAGTTGCATATTTACGTAAACGAGGTGTGAATGTAATTATTGCTGATAATGTTGATGACCCAAAATAGAGTATATAAACCTCGCTTTTAATTCTATTATGGATGACTAACTAAGAGCTTATTTATTCATAAGATGGAACGAAGCAGTAAGTCGCGCATTGGATGATCGTATGGCTTGTGTAGAGCATCACCATCCTCGCATTTTAGTTAAGCGACAGTGTGATTTGCTCTAAGTTTATCCTGTTCAACGGAATAAGTCTTTTTTCTTTCACTTGCTTAGCAAGTGATTCTCTTTGTTACACAGGAAAAAAGCTCCCAAGAGAAATCTCTGGGAGCTTTGGTGCGAAAGGCGGGATTTGAACCCGCACGTACTTGCGTACACTAGAACCTGAATCTAGCGAGTCTGCCAATTCCACCACTTTCGCATGCGGCTTTAGCATAATAAAGTATACATGAAAAGTGGCATTATGACAAGACTCTTTTTATCTTTTTTTATTTCATGTGTGGTCCTATTCAAAGTAATAAAATGCATAGTGCCACACCAAAGAGATAAAGGAAATAATGAGTCCATAAAAATATGTGATATGTATCCGAATTTCTATATGGATAGCGTGTTGTAAAGGTTTTAGTTGACTTGATTTTATTTGGGTATGACGTTATATTTAGAAAGGAAGAATGACTAAGCACCTCGTTGCTTTGGTAAATTGAGGGAGTACTATGGATTTTATAGAGATCATTAAAGTTCTTATTCTAGGCATCGTAGAAGGTATTACAGAGTGGTTGCCCATCAGCAGTACAGGACATATGCTCCTTGTTGATGAGTTTATACAGCTCAATATGAGTGATGCCTTCAAAGAGATGTTTTTCATTGTCATTCAGCTTGGGGCTATTTTAGCAGTAGTGGTTTTGTTTTGGAATAAAATGTTTCCTTTTAGCTTAAAAGAAAAACCCTTTATCAAAAAAGAGACCTTTTCAATCTGGTTTAAGGTCGTGGTGGCCTGTATACCCGGTGCTATAGTGACCCTTTTATTTGATGATTTTATTGAGGAGCATTTGCACACCCCCATTGTTATAGCGCTTGCGCTCATTTTATATGGTATTGCTTTTATTGTAATCGAGGACTGGAATAAGAAACGCATTACGCCTATTAATGACTTATCAGCCATTACATATAAAACGGCTTTTATGATTGGTCTTTTTCAAGTATTATCCATTATACCCGGCACATCCCGTTCTGGTGCCACTATTATCGGCGCTTTATTGATTGGTGTTTCAAGAGTCGCAGCCGCAGAGTTTACCTTCTTCTTAGCTGTACCGGTGATGTTCGGATTAAGCGGAATAAAGCTATTAAAATTTGGACTTGATTTCACAGGGGCGGAATTTTTAACTCTTGGAATAGGCATGTTGGTTGCTTTTGTTGTATCCATCCTTGTTATAAGTTTTCTGATGAGTTATATCAAAAAGCACGATTTCAAGGTGTTTGGCTGGTATCGCATTTGGCTTGGCGTCCTTTTAATAGTCTATTTTGGTATTGGTGCTTTAGTAAGATAATCTTGTACTGCTCATATAAAAAAACAGGTTAAGGGAAGAAGTGATTATGTCCTTAACCTGTTTTTGTATATATTTTAGATTGCAAATGTGAGTTGACTTCCAACAGTAAAAAGCGTGATTTGTTGGCACAAATTGAAGGACACATTCTTCAACAATCAACTCTTTTGGGGAAATTTCAAAGTCATAGATAATAAGCATATATGCTTTTTCTTTTAAGTTTTCTATGAATGCTGTGACAAATCATGCCCGTTGTGTGTATTATTCATGAAAGCTTTCATATAAAAACGAGGTGGGGTAGTGGAGCAGTCCTATTTTCTTGCGGCAGCAGATACATATAAAGATACGTTATACCGTATTGCATTGAACTATTTTGGTAACAGACATGATGCAGAGGACACGGTACAGGAGGTCCTAATGAAGCTATATGCTTCTGAAAAGGCCTTTGAGAGTGAGGAGCACCTCCGGAACTGGTTAATCCGGGTGACCATTAACCTTTGTAAAAACACCCTGCGCTTGCCGTGGAGGAGTAAAACCGTTGCCCTTTCGGAGATATCTGCGACCACTACATTTGAACATAAGGAACAAAGTGATCTTTTCATTGCGGTGATGAAGCTGCCCGAGAAGTATCGAACGGTTCTCTATTTTTTCTATTACGAGGATTTATCGGTTAAAGAAATATCCCAACTTCTGAGATTGAAAGAATCTGCAGTCACCACAAGACTTTCACGAGCCAGACATCAATTAAAATCAAAATTAGCGGAGGTGTGTAACCATGAATGAAAAAGAACTGTACAAAGCAACATTTTCTCAAATACATACATCGGTTCAACCAGATATAGAGGCCTATCCCACAAGGAAACCTAAATATAGACACAGCAAAGCCATTGCAGTTGCGGCAGCGTGTTGCTGTCTCCTGATAGCTTTTTCTGTAACAGCCTATGCCATCAATCTATTTGGTCTTAAGGATTTGGTCATGCAGCGTACCTACACCGTTTATGTTGCTGGGCCGACGGATAGCAATGAGGCCGAAGAGGTACCCATGGAAAAGATTGAAGTGGCGGGTGATCTCATTTCGCTGCAGGGCTATCCGGACAGCAACGAATACAAAGCGGTGGCTGAATGGACCGCCTTCACGGATGCCTACGACCCTGACGGATCCTTGCTCAATAAAGTGGGGAATGGGCCAACGGGACTGGACAGCAGATATAACCTATATTTAGTTTATACACAGGAAATGGCAGACAAATTGGATGAAATCGTGTCAAAATATAAGCTTCAATTACATCAAGAGTTTATCGAGATTTCCGGAACGGAAGACTTGCTGATAAAAACTGGTAAAGGAAATTTCTTAGGCACAGCCAATACCGTACAGAGTGCCTATATGTATGAGGATGGCACCTTCCATATTGACGGTTTGGCACAGCTGAGTGGTTTAGCCATTGACTATCAAATGATGTACTACAAAAAGGGAAGCTTTAATGATTCCATTTTGAATATTGGAAACGCAGAGGATTACCAGGAATGGAGTTATCAAACGGCCAATGGTGTTACGGTGAGCCTTTCAATTGGTCCTAAAAAAGCCTTGGTGATTTTAGCATTGGACGACGCCTTTGTGACCATTAATGTCTTAGCCGGGACCGAAACGGGCTTTTTAGATGAGTCGGGTAAGATTACTACATCTGATCTGGAGGCTTTTGCTGATTCATTTGATTTTTCAGCGCTGAAGTGATTAATCCGAAGTGAGGTTTTATTGATTGCTGTCCATAATGAGCAAGCGAAAGAGTCTTAGAGCATTCTAGGACTCTTTTTACTTGTTAAGGATTGGTACGGGTCAAGTCATGTTATGCACTATGGACACCTCTATTCAGTATATTGTTACTTTGTTATTCGGTAATCCTCTAAGTCGGTTTTTTCTCCTTAACAGCGCTTTGCTGTATAGCCGGCAACAGGCCCTCTAGCTGTATACGCTTTACTGGTACCGCGATAGGAATCCCCATTTCTTCAAAAAGATACATGATTTTAAGATTAACATCCTCCTTAACGGCCAGGTAGGTTACCCAGGAGGTTGTCTTGGTAAAATAATAAAAGAGAAGCTGGAGCGTGCCCTCTCCAAATCCTTCTATTTGAGCTACAGTCATACCATGATTGATGTCCTCATGATTTTTCAGCATCTCCCTGATTTTTTCCAGTAAGGCTTCAAGCTTTTCAGCAGGGGTATCCAAAGGTACATCAAGATTAAACGAAACGCGCCGTTTACCCATTTTAGACCAATTGGTGATAGGCTCGTTGCTCATAATGGAATTGGGTACGCTGATAATGGCATCTGAAAAGGTTCTGAGCTTGGTACTCCTAAAACCGATTTCCTCGACCGTGCCCTCAACCTTTTCTGTTTGGATCCAATCCCCAATACTATAGGTTTTATCAATCATAATGGCAATACTGCCCAGCAGGTTTGACGCAGCGTCCTTTGCTGCCAGAGAGAGGGCCAGCCCCCCGACACCGAGGCCCGCAAGAAGCCCGCTTACATCATATCCCCATTCCTTTATAATCATAAAGATTTCTATGATGATAATCAAAATCTTAAGAGTTCTTCGCAGAAAGCCTATAAGAACAGGCTTGGACTTTTTATTGTTTTTATCAAGAAAGCGCTCAAAAACCCATATCAGGCTATCTGAGGCACGGTAAAAGAACCAGAACAGCATGAGAATAAAGAAAGTGCTTAACATTAGATTCAAAAAGTGCTGGAGGACTGACGGAAGCCCTAAAATACTGACAGCCAGCCAGATGCTGAATCCCAATATCAGTGCTCTGGCAGGCTTTTCTAAAGCATATACTAGCATTTCATCCAGGTTTGTTTTAGTTTTTTTTGTCAGATAAAGAAGGAGTCGCATAACCCCCTTAACAAATATCTCACGGAAAATAAGTCCTACAAATATAAAAATGATGGCCAAAATGATCCGTAGAAGGGTTATATCAACGGCCACCAGATCACTTAACTGTTTGAGCAGTTCATTAAGTGTCATGAATGTCACTCCTTATGGGTATCTCTTATAATTACGGTAGTAACAAGCTTTGATCAACCCGTAACGCAATCTACGCTTATTACGGTAGTAACAAGGTTCTCGGGCCCCGTTCGAAATCTTTGATTTCGATAACGGGTGAGGTTCTTATTATGGTTGATATCTGGTGCCATAATCCCTGTCAACTGCATTAAATTGAAGCAAGAAATTTAATAAGCCTAAATAAATCCTATTGTATTGTTTTATTAAAGTAATAGTTGACAATAATGGACTAAAGTAGTGATTATGCTCAGGCAGTAACCTTGTTAAACAGTCTATGACCCTAGTAAGGAGCCATAAAATGAAAAAAAGAAAAATTGCAGCCTTTATAGCGATTTTTGTAATAATCGTTTTAGCAGTTGTTGTGGTGAATAGTCAAAGAAATCAGAAACTACCTGAAATCAGAACCGTTAAAGTGACAAGAGGGGATATTAAGACGCTCCTTTCAACCAATGCTCTGGTGCAATCAAAAGAGTCCAAGCAGTATATAGGCGCTTCTCAATATTCCGTAGAACAGGTGAAGGTAGAGGTTGGGCAAGCGGTAAAGCAGGGGGATACCTTATTAACCTATGATCTGTCTGATCTTCTTGCCTCTGTGAAGCAAGCCGAGATCCAGTTGGAGAATGCTGTTCTGAATAAGGAGGAGCTTTTGAACCAGAAAGATCAATTAGAGAAAGAAATTATCGATCTGGATGATCAGATTAATGCGTTGGAAGGCAGCAGCAATCCTCAGGATATTGCCAATATTCAAACGATGATTCAAAAAAGAAAATCCATACAAACCATCTCGAAGGAAAAAATTCAACTCATGGACAACACCATTGCCATGGCCGAGCTCTCTTTAAGTTCAGCCAAGGGACGGCTCAATAAGGTTAAAGATGGCTTAAAGGCAGATTTCGACGGGATCGTAACGGCTGTCAATGCCATTGCTGGCTCACCCTTAAGCATGAGCCAGCCTGCATTTGTGGTTCAACAGCTCGATAATCTTAAGGGGGTCATACACCTTGGCAAATTTGATGCGGCAAAAATTCGTTTGGGGCAGAAGGTCACTTTAAAAAGCAGTAATAATCATTATTCAGGCAAGGTCTCCTTTATTGAGCCTGCAGCCAAAAAAGAAATGGGCTTAGCCACCGATGCCACTCTTAAGGCTGAAATTGACATTGAAAATCCCGACGGAAATCTTAAGATTGATTTTGATATTAACGCCGACATTTTGATCGGGGAAGCAAATCAGGTTTTAACGCTTCCCATTGAATGCTTGCAATATGACAGGGAGGACAATGTCAGTGTCTTTGTCGTCAAAAACGGTATTGCAAAATTAACCTATGTAAAAATAGGGCTTCAATCCGATACTGAGGCCGAGATAGTGGAAGGCCTGATTGAGGGTGAATCGGTCATTTCCAATCCTTCAATTGAAATCAAGGATGGCGCTATGGTCTTGGCAGAAGGTGCGAAGCAATGATTAAGATAGAAAATATCGTAAAGGTTTATACAACAGGGGATATCCAGTTGACAGCCCTCAAGGGGGTTTCATTGCATATCAAGCCTGGAGAATTCGCATCGATTATGGGCCCCTCGGGCTGTGGTAAATCCACCATGATGAATGTTCTGGGATGTCTCGATAAGATGACCTCAGGACAATATATTTTAAATGGAAAGGATATTTCGGGCCTTCAGGACAATGAATTGGCAACAATCAGAAACAAGGAAATCGGCTTTGTATTTCAATCCTTTAATCTTCTTCCACGTATAAACCTCCTTGATAATGTTGAGCTTCCAATGGTTTATGCAGGTATTCCGCCCAAAGAAAGGCGCGAAAGGGCACTTGAGGCTCTGAAAAAAGTAGATTTAGGTGATCGTATTCGTCACCGTCCCAACGAAATATCGGGCGGTCAAAAGCAGAGGGTTGCCATCGCGCGTGCCATTGTTAACAGGCCATCGGTCATCCTGGCTGACGAGCCTACGGGAAACCTGGATACCAAGGTGACTGAAGAAATCATGAGGATTATTCAAAAACTCAATAAGGAAGGCACCACCATCCTTATGGTCACTCATGAGTCCGAGGTTGCACGGTTTTCAAAGCGTATTATCCGGATGCGGGACGGAAATATCACCGACGATAGCCCTGTAGAAAACCCCATTGTGCTTTAGGAGAGGGTAGAGTATGCATCTATTTGAGAACATTAAAATGGCTATAGAGAGTATTTTGTCCAATAAATTGCGCTCCTTTCTTACCATGCTGGGCATTATTATTGGGATCAGTTCGGTCATCGCCATTGTCTCCCTTGGTCAGGGTGGCCGGATCACCATAATCGGAGAGTTCGAAAAAATCGGAGCTTCCACGGTCAGTATTAAAGTAAAAGGGACTGATGCTGAAAAAAGTGATTATATCACCTTTGAAGATATAAGGCAGATTAAAGAGAAAGTTGACATTGTGAAATACGCCACACCTGTCATCAGTAAGCAGGGAAT
>JAEYPI010000121.1 GCA_023410885.1 Bacillota bacterium | reverse complement strand
TTGTTCACTTCCTCGCGAGCGCATGTCAATAACCGTCCCCACTTGCTCCTTCTATAAGAGGGTGACACCTCATAGAATGTAGGGGAGGTGAGGCCCTTTGAAAGTTAAAATTTTCAATGGTGATAATATTAAACTCATTGAGAGCAATGTTAATCGGTTCATCAAGGACAAAAATGTTATTAGCATCCATCAAACCGAATCCACCCAAGAAAACATACCTCACTTTAACCTGACGGTGACCGTCCTTTATGAAGAGTATTATAGGTATGATTACCTTAACTCAAGGGTATCCCAGGACACCCTCGATAAATTAATGCGATAGAAAAACATTTCAAAAAGGTCATAAAACAGGGGACAGTTCTTTGTTTCATTGAAGACAAAGGGCCGTCCCCTGTTCTGTTTATGTTAACCTTTCAACACCTTCTTACATAATCTATTAGTACAGGTACAACCAGTAGATTAACAAATGGAGGCACAATGATGAAAGTTGTTATACTTTGCGGAGGAAAGGGGTTTAGAATGCGTGAGCTCACCGGGGACATACCAAAACCATTGGTTTTAATCGGTGATAAGCCCATGCTTTGGCATATCATGAAAACCTACAAACACTATGGTTTTGATGAATTTATCCTTCTTTTGGGCTATAAGGGGGAGATGATCAAGGAATATTTTATGGATTATGAATGGAAGCAGCACAGCTTCAAACTCGACACCAAAAAAGGAGGCATGGAGCTTTTAGATAGGAGCGAGGACTGGAAGATTACATTTCTGGATACGGGCCTTAACACCATGACGGGAAGTCGCATCAAAAGGGCAAGGGACTATATTGGAAATGAGACCTTTATGGTGACCTATGGGGATGGCCTGGCTGACATAGATTTAAATGCTCTCCTTGCCTTTCATCAGGAAAAGGAACGGCTGGCCACCGTAACAGGCGTGGATAAGAAAACCCAATATGGTACCTTAATCGTCGAGGATGGGGTTGCCCAGTCCTTTAGAGAAAAACAGAGCTCCGCCGGCATTATTAATGGAGGTTTTTTTGTATTCGAACCCGGATTTTTTGACTATGTCACCCATGATACAGAGTGTGTTCTTGAACAGGAGCCTTTAAGGAATCTAGCGGATGACGGGCAATTGGCGGTTTACTCCCACAATGGCTTTTGGACAGCCTGTGACACCTATAATGATATTTTATACGTTAATAAGCTATGGGAACAAGGAGAGGATTTATGGAAGGTATGGGATCGCAAATGAACTTTTGGGTGGGTAAAAATGTTCTTATAACCGGCTGCACAGGCTTTTTGGGCAGTCACATGGCTAATGAACTGGTCCTGTTAGGAGCCAATGTGACAGGTCTTGTGCGGGACAGAGTGCCAAGATCCAATCTCTTTAGCACAGAGGCTTACAAGAAGATCAATCTGGTTTATGGAGAGTTGGAGGACCGGGACCTTCTGGAGCGGGTCCTTGGGGAATATGAAATTGATACGGTGTTCCATGTGGCTGCCCAGGCCATTGTAGGAGTAGCTAACAGAAATCCTATCGGTACATTTGAAACCAATATCAGGGGAACATGGAACATACTCGAGGCGGCAAGACGAAGCCCGTTGATCAAGCGTATAGTAGTTGCATCCAGTGACAAGGCCTATGGCGACCAGGAGCAGCTGCCCTACGATGAAAGCATGCCCCTTTGCGGAAAACACCCTTATGATGTGTCTAAAAGCTGCACAGACTTGATTTCCCAAACGTATCATAAAACATACGGGCTTCCTGTATGCATTACACGGTGCGGCAATCTTTTCGGGGGTGGGGATTTAAATTTCAACCGGATCATTCCCCAAACCATACGCAGTATTGAGAAGGGTGAGCCCCCAGTGATACGAAGCGATGGAACCTTTATCAGAGACTATTTCTATGTGGAGGATGCAGTCAAGGCCTATCTTTTACTGGCTGAAAAGATGAATGACCTTAAGCTCGAGGGTGAGGCCTTTAATTTTAGCAATGAAATCCAGCTCACGGTTTTAGAGCTGGTTAATAAAATTCTGGAATTGATGAAAAGTGATTTAAAGCCTGTGATCCTCAATCAGGGAAGTAATGAGATACGCCATCAGTATCTCTCCGCCCAAAAAGCACGGGAGGTCCTGGGATGGAATCCCGCTTACACCTTGGAGGAAGGCCTTTTAAAGACCATAGCCTGGTATAGAAATTATTTATGGGAGGCATAAAAAAACTGCTGATACCGTTGTAAGGATGTGATATAGGCTTGTCACATGTTTTTTGTACCGTTGTATCACGTCTCCGGGTCTTTCAGGCCCTTGCCCTTTTCCTGTCTCTGGAACAGGTTGGAGCACCGCAAAAATGTTTTATCCTCTGTGTGGATGAAAAGACCCTTCAGCTTTTTAAAAGGATGAGGCTGAAGCGTGTTACCCTTTTGACTCCCCGAGATCTCTACTGCAGGGAATGGGAGAGCCTTCAAAGGCTCAGAGTGCTTAATGAATATTGCTGGACCTTGAAGCCCCTTTTGATTGAAACGCTGTTTTATCAGCATGAGGAAATCGACCGTGTGACCTATATGGATGCAGACTTGTTTTTTTATCATGACCCAAGGGTGATTTTTGAGCATCAACCCGAGGGGGCGGTGCTTTTAACCCGCGGCCAAATTGCCAGCCCCCTTATTTCACGGCCTGCTGCAGAAGCGTTTCAGAGCTTGATGGGCCAGTATAACTCAGGGTTCATAAGCTTTAAAAGGGACCAATCCGGTCTGGCGTGCCTGACCTGGTGGAAGAAAAGGTGCATAGAGTGCTGCTTGAGCCAGCCTAAAGGGGGGCGTTTCGGAGACCAGCGCTATTTAGATGAGATGCCCTACCTCTTCGGGCAGGTGGAGGAAGTTAGAACATTTGGTGTAAATATTGGTCATTGGAATTGTGACAATCACACCTTCAGCATCCACGATGGTCATCTTTACATAGACGGCTATCCCTTGATCTGCTATCACTTCAGCGGTTTCCGGATCATAACAAAGGATAGAATTGTTCAGGTTCATGAGGGAGGAAGGTCTCGAAGGCCCTTCTTCTATCGGGATTATTCCGATATCCTCCGGGTTGTTATCGGGATGGTTGAAAAACTGGACCCCTCCTTTAATGGCTACGCCAATTGTGAAGATACATTTGTACAACATCAATCGGATAACTCTTGCAGGAAAGGATTGTTGATATGAAAGCAAGTATTATCATCCCCTCGTATAATGCCAGAGAAAGACTTTATTTGAATCTTACGGCCCTTAACGAGCAGAGCTACGAGGGGGACGATGTGGAGGTTATTGTTATAGATAATGGCTCCAAAGATCATACCCTGGAGATGCTTCACCATTTTAAGCTCAAATACCCATTGGAAGTAATAAGGGTTGAAGAAAACAGGGGGATTGCCTATGGTCGCAATAAAGGTGTTTTAAGGGCGTCAGGTGATATTCTTATTTTCCATGATAGTGATATGATCGCCAGCAGAGATTTCATCAAGCTTCATTTGGAAGCTCATCAAGAGCCTAATGCTGTAGTTTGCGGACTATTCTGGAGAAGAATATTCACCTATTATTACACACATTTCACCCATGACCAGGCTGAGAGCTTTGAAAAGCTTAAAAAAATCAAAAGGCTTTACAAGGACTTTCCTTATCCCGATGAGTATCCCCTTATTTCTGAGCAGCAGGTTAAGGCGGGGGATCTTTATCCCTATAGCTTCGACCTGGATTCAGGCTTTGTTACGGATCTCAGAAACATCATCAGCCAATATGGCAACGCTTTTACCGGCTATTACCTGCCCTGGCGGTTTTTTATCACTAACAATCTGTCAGTTGAACGGGAAAAGGTTTTGGCCGTGGGCATGTTCGATAATAACATCATAAGATATGGCTATGAGGATTATGATTTGGGCATACGCCTCTATAAGTCAGGCTGCCGGTTTATTATGGCTGAGCATATTGTGAGCCTTCATCAGGAGCATCCGGCTAATTATCAGGCTGATGACCTTGTGGTTAATATCAATTATATGTGCAGCAAATACAACAGCATATATTTTATTGATGTTCTGCTGGTATGTCTTAGCGATAGCCTGGGTCTCGATGTCACCATGCTCAATGGTATTATGAGTGACATCTATCGCATGCTTCCTCTAAGTGAATATCATGAGCTTCTTGAGCTGATGCTGGAGCTTCTGCAAGTGATGAGAAGGAGATTCTTCCAACCCCAGGAGGATAATACTAAAATTTTGCTTCCGAGGGTAATTGAAAAATTGAGCACCATTATTAAAAAGACCCTTGCTCTGCAAAAAAAAGAGGGCGGGTTCTTCTTTATTCAGAAGCTGTCCTACTTGTTTAAAAGAGCCTTCAATATAGATTTTGAGAAGCTTTTAGAGACCCATAAAGAAAGAGAGGATTTGTTATGAGCCGCTATCATTTCACAACAGTGGTCTCCCAGGATCATCTGTATAAGCTTTTGGCCATGTATTCGTCCCTAAAGGCCAATTGCTCCGATTTCAAGCTTTTTGCAGTTTGCGCCAGTGACATCGTTTGGCACATCCTCCATAAGGCTGCTTTTCCGGAAATTGTACCGGTCCCTCTCTATGAAATTGAGAATGGAGCGCTTCTTAAGGCAAAAGAGGATAGGCCCTTCCATGCTTATTGCTGGACACTTAAGCCTGTATTTCTGCACTATGTCATGACTAAGTATAAGGACTGCCAATACTATGCCCATTTGGACGCAGACCTCTATTTTTACGCAAGTCCCGATGAAATTTTTAATGAAAACCCGCAAGCCTCCTTGTTCTTAACCCATCATCGCAATTCCCGGAATTTTCTGGAGTACTATGGACGTACAGGGGTTTTTAATACGGGTTTTGTGGGCTGTAAAAATGATGCGGTAGCGCTTAGCGCAGTCACCCAATGGAAGGATCAGTGCATCTATTTCTGCCCTATTCAAGAAGACACTGTGCGCAAGCTGTTTGGCGATCAGCGTTATGTGGAGAGCTGGCCGGATCAGTTTCCGGGAGTTCATGTAGTACGAAGCTATGGTGTCAATACAGCCCTTTGGAATATCCAAAATTACACCGTCACCCAAAGAGATGGTAAAATCTATCTCAATGATGACCTCCTGATTTTCTATCATTTTTCCGGGTTAACCATTATAAGCAGTAACGAGTTCAACTTGAATTGGTACTATCATATTGATGACCCAATAATGCTCAACCATATTTACCTGCCCTATATCCGCACCCTTAGCAATGCCATGAAGGAGATGAGTCTTTATTTCCCATGGTTCACAACAGTATGCCTGCGAAAGGAGCTTACACCCGATACCCATTACTATATGTTGGAATGAGAAGGGGGAAACCCCTCCTCACCTTAGTGGCGGTCGTTCATCGATACATAGTCCCGCCTTTGGGCAATGCTCTTATAGGCGGGTCTTACGATTTTACCATTGTTTACGATCTCCTCAATTCTGTGAGCACTCCATCCTGCAATTCTGGAGATTGCAAACACAGGAGTGAACATCTCTTGGGGGATATCCAGCATGCGATAGACAAAACCGGAATAGAAGTCGATATTGGCGCTAACACCCTTGTAAATCTTGCGGGATCGTGCGATAACCTCCGGGGCCAGTCTCTCAATCTTGGAATAGAGCTTATATTCATGCTCCATACCTTTGTGTTGAGCCAGTTCTTCCACATGGCTCTTAAATATTTCCGCTCTTGGGTCGGACAGAGAATAAACGGCGTGCCCCATGCCATAGATGAGCCCCGATTGGTCAAAGGCCTGTTTGTTGAGAAGCTTGTCAAGATATTGAGAAATTTCCTCGTCATCATCCCAATCCCGTACATGTTCCTTAATATTCTCCAGCATTTGGACGACCTTAACATTGGCACCGCCATGGCGGGGTCCTTTTAATGAGCCAAGGGCAGCGGCCATAACCGAATAGGTATCGGTCCCCGACGAGGTGACTACATGGGTGGTAAAGGAAGAGTTATTACCACCACCATGCTCGGCATGAAGGACAAGTGCTAGATCTAAAAGGGTAGCTTCAAGCCTGGTATAGTGGCTGTCGGGCCTGAGCATGTGCAAAATATTTTCGGCCGTACTCAAATCAGCCTGGGGACTGTGGATAAACAGGCTCTTATTGCCATGATAATGAGTGAAGGCTTGATAACCGTAAACAGCCAATAGCGGGAAATAGGCAATCATTTCAAGGCATTGCCTTAAAACATTCTTTATGGAGGTATCGTCAGGGTTGTTATCATAACTGTAGAGTGTCAAAATACTTCTTGAAAGCACGTTCATCATGTCTTTTCCGGGTGCCTTCATGATAATGTCCCGCGTAAAGCCTGTAGGAAGCTTTCTAAACTCGGCAAGATTTTGTTTAAAATCATTAAGGGTTTTCTTGTCAGGCAGATCTCCAAAGAGAAGCAGATAACAGGTTTCTTCAAAGCCGAACCGGTCCTCACTAAGGAAACCTTTAACCAGAGCCTCTACATCATACCCCCTGTAATAAAGCTTTCCGGGGCAGGGGATCATTTCACTTTCATCAATAATATAAGCATGGACCTCGCCTATCTCGGTAAGTCCGGCAAGCACACCACGGCCACTTATATCTCTGAGGCCTCTCTTAACTTCATATTTGGTGTAGAGCTCTGGATCAATGACACTGCATTTTGTAGCCAAATCAGTCAACGGGGTGAGCCACTCGTTTAGATGTTTTTCATTTTTCATGGGTAGTACCTCCCGTAATGTAGATTTTTATTACATCTGTTTGTGGATCGAGGCTTGAGGTATGTTCCGTTTGGAACATACCTCTATCTATGGGTCGAGGCTTGTGGTGTGTTCCTTTCAGAACACACCTCTATTATACGTGATTTTTCCCCCATATCACCAACTTATTTATTCGCAAATATTGACAATTAGAACCATCTGCGGGAGTTCCACCATCACAAAAGAATATGATCCTGCTATTGAGGCTTGCATGGGCAAGCTTGATAAGACGAAGCAAAAATGGCTTTCCGGCAGGACATTTTCCATCTTCCTGCCCCGGGATGCCCAGCAGGGTAGATGTGGGATCAAAGCAGTAACGTAAAAGCTTCTTGCAAAGGTGCATTTGGATACCTTCAAATTGATTTGAATAAACTCCGGTAGCTTGAGGGAGAGTGCCCTGTTCTGTTTTTAAACTGACGTGTGAAATGCTCAAGCGTGCTATATCCCACTTCGGCTGAAACAGATTGTATGGGCAGGTTTGTTGTTGAGAGCAGATATTTTGCCCGATCTAATCTTATGGATATCAAATCTTCTATAGGTGATATACCGTATAGCAGTCTGTAAAGTACTGAAAATCTGGAACGGCTCAATCGAAGGCGGCTTGCCATATGGTTTATGCTCCACGGATATGCGGGGTTATGGTATATGTCCAGCCGCAAACGATCAAATTCTGCGGTGTTTTCCATAACCCCATTCCCACTTCTGCTGACAGGGGCTGTTTCACGTCCGAGTAAAGAAAAGAGACAGATCATAAGTCCGTCAATATGCTTATCCCATAATGGTGGCCGGTTTATAAATTCATGCTCCATTGTTTTTACCAGGCTTGTGA
>JAEYPI010000102.1 GCA_023410885.1 Bacillota bacterium | reverse complement strand
ACCCTTCTCAATCTCATTGCCCATGTAGAGGATACCAACATTATTGCCCGGTCAAGTCCTGAAGTATTAAAATCAGTTCAGCAGGAAATAGGCCAATTGATCGAAAGCCTTTCACTCGGGTCTCAGGATCAATTTGACAGAGGGATTATTGATGTTATAGACAAAATAAAAAAACTGGATGCCCTCTTCATGCACCATAACATAAGCCCGGGCGGCTGCGCCGACCTACTAGCCCTCACCTTCATGCTCCATTTTCTTGAACACAAGGGGACGGTTCATTTGTGTTGACAAGAATCCATTCTCTTTGATAAGGTAGATGTGGAGGTGGAAATATATGCCAAGGACATCGCGCAAAAAGAGTGAAAGCGGAATTTATCATGTGATGCTAAGAGGCATCAATAGACAAATGATCTTTGAAGATGAAGAAGATTATGAGAGATTTCTTGAGATAATAAAAGAATGCAAGGCAGTAAGCGAGTTTAAGCTGATGGCATATTGTCTGATGGGAAATCATCTGCATCTATTGATAAAAGAAGAGAAAGAGCAATTGGATCAGATATTTAAACGCATAGGCGCACGCTATGTATTTTGGTTTAATTTCAAATATACGCGGGTTGGGCATTTATTTCAAGACAGATTCAAAAGTGAACCTATTGATGACGATAGATATTTTCTAACTGTATTAAGATACATACACCGAAATCCCGTTAAGGCTGGTTTGTGCAAGGATGCATCAGAGTACAGGTGGAGCAGCTATAATGATTATATACAAGGCTCCGGTATAACAGATACTGCATTTGCATTATCAATGTTCTGTGAGGATAGAAAAGGAGCAATTCTGCTTTTTGATAAGTACATGAATGAGGAAGATAAAGCAAGCTGTCTTGATCTGGAGGAGAACCGGAGGCTCACAGACAAGGAAGCGCAGGAGCTTATAAATAAATTATGCGGAACGAAGAACCTTGTTGAATTTTTGAATATGACACATGAGAAACGAGATAAAGGTATAGCCTTGCTAAAGAAAAACGGCCTTTCAATACGGCAAATATCAAGGCTGACCGGAATAAGCTTCGCCATAGTACGAAAAGGCTAGCGCACAGAAGAACCGTCCCCTTGTGTTAAGAGAAGTCAAAAACAACTTTTCCCTCTTCTAGTTTAAGCACTGCATCAAAGGGTTTACCAGCCTTGGAAGTAAAACCCTGTATTTTGGCCGACTTTCCTGTTTCAAGAAGCATTTTTGCGTTAGAAAGTGAAATGACCCTTTTACAGATAACACCACCAATACGAAATTTACATCCTTCTTTGTAATTCATGCAGCCATAGCCGTATTTACCTTTCACGACCTTTCCGCTGCAAAGGGGGCATACTCCAACCTCATCTCCATAGAATCCGTTATATGTATCTGCTTCCGGCTTATAAGGATGTACTTCGAATACTTCGGATATTTCTCTTTTAGCCAGCTCGATGCTTTCATCCACGGTCATTTTGTTGTGAAAAACCTGTTTCAGTGCCTGGCCTAAAGTACTTGTCTTATACTTATCCATTGATATTCCCATTTGAATAAGAGATTCAATCAAATATTCACCGCCGGGCAGAATATAATAAACATCCTTTTTCAATTCAATATATTTGCTTTTTTGGGCATTCTCAATGATTCCTGTCCTTGTCGCTTCAGTACCAAGCTCCAATCCTTCAAAGATGGCCTTGTAATCCTCAGCGTCATCCTCGTCTTCTTTTTCGGAAGCGGCTGCTTTATCCTCTTTAAAAGGATTTTTAAGATAATTGTTCAGGCTTTCAATGGTATAATGCTTGGGCGGATTTGTTTCTTTCTCTTTTGGCTGAAAGTTGATGGCGACCTCATCACCTATTTCAAGGGCAGGTAGGACCTTGTCTTTTGTTGTATAATCATCATATTTAGTCCAGCCCGGTTCTACAATGACGGTTCCTTTCAAGGAAAAATCCTCTAAGCCACCCACTGCAATTTTCATTTCTGTCTTTTGTGCAATACATTCCTTAGAGCAAAAGACTGCAACAAAACGCCGAACAACGGTTTGATAAACCTTCATTTCATCATCGGTCAGATTTTCTTTTTTAGGAATTTTATAGGTTGGCGTTAAAGCCGAGTGGGACTCAATTTTGCTATCATCAAATATTGTTTTCTTGTCCTTGAATTCAACTGGATAACCAATACCGGCTAGTATGGATATAATCTCCTTTACCTTATCCTTTTCAGCAGTTGCAAGGTATTCGGAATTGGTTCGGGGGTAGGTAAGATACCCCTTTTCATAGAGTCCCTGTACCAATTTCAAACTATCATCCATGGACATCTTGAACTTTTTACCGAGAACATTCTGCAGTTTAGAAAGTGAATATAATTTACCCGGATTTAAGGTGTCCTTTTTCGTTTTTTTATCTGTAACAATTGCCTTTTCGGCATTGTACCTGGCACATAACTCTTCTGCTTTATGTTTATCGTTTTTATCAAATTTTTGCTTGCTTGTCAGCTCTATCTCTTCAGAATTTGTCCGCTCTTTACTTACAATGGCATAATAGATGTCCGGAACAAAATGCTTGATCGCCATATCCCGATCATAGATTGCTTTTACAATGGGCACGATTACCCGTCCCACGCGCAGCAACACGCCGGTCTTTAGGGTAGCGTAACGGGTTAGGTTCACACCATACAGCCAATCAATGTATGTTCTGGCAAAGCCCTCGTTGGCCAGATTGTCATATTCGGCCTCGTCTTTCATCTCAGTGAGTGCTTTTAATATGGTTTGAGGTGTCTGATCAGGCAACCATAGACGCGAGAGCTTTTTTTGACTA
>JAEYPI010000066.1 GCA_023410885.1 Bacillota bacterium | reverse complement strand
GTGTTGAGAAGCTCGTTGACTAAGGCGATTGAGCATGTAAGAATCGTCAGGTTCTGGTGGTTTTTCAGATTTCGGGCCATTTCCAGTACGGTACTTCCCGTATCCAGCAGGATGGTTTCACCATTTTTGACCAGAGAAGCAGCTTTTTTTCCTATGGCCATTTTTTCGGCGTGACTATGACTGGTGTTTGAATCGGATAAAGTGCTGTTTCCGCGCCCGTTGTTCAGAATAGCACCACCGTGAATCCTCTTTACCAGGTTCTGATCCTGTAGCATTTCCAGATCTCTCCGGGCTGTTTCCTGGGAGACATCAAATTTTCTTGCAATTTCGCTGATGCGAATCACATTGTTTTCCCGCAATATGTTAAGAATACTGGCATGACGTTCTTTAGCTAACATAAATATTTCCCTCAATCATTTTAATGATAATAGAAAATTATATCTCAAGTTTGGGAAAAATGCAAGAAACATTAAAGAAACCCCAAAATAATTAATGAATATATTTGGATAAACCCATATTTATATGTTGACAACCCCACATTGTATGCTTTAGAATTTACATCGGGGGGTGCAATTCTATGAAGTTTAAAAATACTGAAAAAACTAAAAAGAAACGTGTTAAGGTTTTGCCATATCTTATGTTGACACCTTGCATTGTGCTTTTTACCACATTCTGTTTTTGGCCGTTTATTCGGAGCATTTATCTTTCGATGACTATTACCGATAAAAGGGGCTCTGTAGTCTCATGGGCAGGCTTCAGTAATTTTGTCCGTTTGTTCAGTAAGCCTAGTTTTCTGAAAATTTTGGAGAATACCTTTTGGTTTGCAATCCTGGTGGCGGTATTTACGTTTTTGACTGCCATTACTTTGGCATTGCTTAGCGTTGAGCAGAGAAAATTCAGTAGAGTTTATCAGACTATGTTCTCTCTGACTATGGCAATTGCATCAGCTCCGGCTTCCGCTATTTTTCTTTTTGTCTTTAAGAAGAATGGTTTGATGAACATGATTACGGGGCTGGATACTGCTTGGTTGACTTCTGCTGATACCGCCATTTATGCTGTAGCCTTTGCCACTGTGTGGTTGAGTATTGGTGCCAGCTTTATTTTCCTCCTTGTAGGCTTCCGAGCGGTTAGAGAGGAGCTTCTGGAAAGTGCAAAAATCGACGGTGCAGGAAGATTAAGAAGAATCTTTTCTATAATGATTCCAATCGCATCTCCACAGATATTCTTTGTTATTTTCTTAAATATCACCAATTCATTTAAAGCATTCGGGCAGATTAAGCTGTTAACCGGAGGTGGTCCGGCCAGCTCTACAGAGACTCTGATTTACTCTATCTATAAAGAAGCTATATTGAGCGGAAGAATTGAAACTGCATGTGTGCTATCTCTGATTCTGTTTGTGATTATCTTTTTAGTCACCCGAATACAGTGGTTTTTAGAAAAACGAATGGTGCACTATCAATAGGAGGACGACAATGGAACTAATAGGTAAATGGAAAAAAAACGGGAAGGATATAGGCTATTTTCTAGTTCGTTTTCTCGTAGGGATACTCGTTATAATACCTATTCTGATGGGCTTCTCTTACAGTTTGCGTTCAGATGCCGAAATTATGACATCCGCCCTAACAGCATTCCCCAAGGATCTGACATGGGAGAATTATGCATGGGTTCTGGAATACATCCCTATAGCCAATTATATGCTGAACAGCTTTATTTGCTGCGTTATCGTTATTTTTGCCCAAGTCATTATCTGTAGCTTGTCAGCCTATACGTTTGCTTTTTTTAACTTCAAAGGAAAAAAGCTTATATTCAACATGATTCTGGTATCAATGATGATTCCGGGAGATGTTACATTAATTGCCAACTATCTGAAAATTCAGAACTGGGGATTAATAAATACATATGCAGGCATGACACTTCCGTTCCTGGTGTCGGGCTTAGGAATTTTTATGATGCGCCAGCATTATCTTTCCCTACCAAAGGATTTCAAGGAGGCAGCAACTCTCGATGGCTGTGGTGATATTGGATTTTTTATCCGGATTGCGCTACCTCTGTCGTTGCCATCCATCGCCGCTCTGGCCATTTACGAATTTATTGTTATTTATAACCAGTATTTGTGGCCGTTACTGGTCAGCAGCTCGCAGAATATGTATACCATACAGATCGGCATGGCTATGCTTAAGGGGGCAGAGACAGATCATCTGGGTGTAATTCTGGCAGGTGCAATGATCTGCATCACACCAGCGCTATTAGTCTTTGTTATGGGACAGAAATATATCATCAAGGGTATGGTCTCAGGGGGAGTAAAAGGCTGAAGGATTTTGATAACAGAGGTTCTGTTATTAAAAAGGAACCACAGGTTCCGAATAATAAAAATAAAAGAGGAGTAAGACATGAAGAGAAATTGGCTATCAATCCTTTTCGCACTGGTGTTGTGTGTAACGATGGTTGCCGGATGCGGCAATAATTCCACAAACCCAGCGGGTACAACGACAGAGTCACCTAGTACAACGGCTCCTGCAGCAACTCCTGCATCAACTCCTACAGCGGCGACAGCTACTGAAGCGGCACCTCAAGTAGTAGTTCCGGAAGGGCGAACTAAGGTCGTTTATTGGGGGACTTGGGGCTCTGACAAGCAGGAATACATTCAGCGCCTGGCTGATGAATTCAACAAAATGCAGAACACCTACTATGTGGTCTATGAATATGTTGGAAGCATGACCGACCTCTTGGCTAAGATTCAGGTTACAGATGATAAGAATCTGCCGACCATGATCAATGCAACAACGGAACAGAATGGTACCTATATGTACTCCGACTTTGTTGTTCCGGTTTCCAAATTCGCAAAAAAGGACGACAAATTTGTTTCCATGCTTTACAGCAACTTGGTTGCTACCTGGGGCGATATGAATGGCAACATGGTAGGCTATCCTATGGGTAACAGCATGGCTGGTATTTATTTCAATATGGACATGCTAAAGCAGATCGGTGTGGATCCTTATACCGACGTAACCAGCTTGGAAGATTTGTATGATATTTGCAAGAAGCTGGTAGATGGTGGTATCAGTAAATATGGCATCGGTACTGACCACTCCAACATTTATCTAAACTATGCATTGTCAATCGAAGGCATTGACTATGTAGACAATGACAATGGCAAGTCTAATGCTCCTACGGTCAGCTTCTACAACCAAAATGGCACAAAAGAATATGTACATAAGTATTTTGATCTATGGAGAAGAATATCTGTTGATGGCTACGCCTATCCCATAGGTTCCTCCTGGGGTAATGAAGTGCTCCCCGCATTTGCCAACGGTGAACTTGCTATAGTAACCGGTACTATTGGTGGCTATGCAAGACTTGCCAGTGCATGGGACAAGAATCATGACACCCCCTGCAATATTGCCTTTATTCCCTGGCAGTCCGTTACCAGCAAGGGCCGTTCTACTGGTCTACCGGCATCAGGCAATGGTTTCTATATTGTAAAGGATCCCAATGAAGCTGCACAGCAGGGCGCTTGGGAATTTATGAAGTATTTCTCTGAGGATGACCATGCTGCACAATGGTGCACAATGACTGGTTACCTCCCCATTAGCGAGGGCAGCTACAAATCTTCTATCTATCAGGATTACATTAACAACAGCACCCTCAACATACAGTTCCTGATTGATGCACAGAAGAACAGCGATACCGAATCTTACCATGCTTTTACCCCGATAAACACCGAATTCCAGGCAGCCGGTATAGAAGCTCTGGAAAACATTATTGCAGATCCTAGCTACAGTATTGATACTGCCATTGATGAAATGACACAGTCAATTAATGATGCTCTGGATATGTGGCATATGACTTATAAAAAGTAACAGAAGGGTACGTTCTTACGTGAATGTACCACAAGCCTCAACCCGTAATATAGAAGGAGGGAGAGCCTATCTCCCTCCATCAACTTTACAAATGCAAGATGAGCTACAACGCTGCTCTTTCGTGGAAAAGAGCGGAAGGAAGGATTTTGTGAGGGATTATATAGCGATAGACAAAGGCTGTCCACAGTGGAGGGGCTGTGTGCATATGCATACTGTACGGTCAGGGGATTCCCCGTGTTCGTATGAGCAAGCGCTGGAGGAATACCATAGCAAAGGCTTTGCCTTTTGTGTTATGACGGACCACGAGGTTTATTGGGATTCTACAGAAATGGATAGGGAAGATTTCCTAGTACTATCCGGCGCCGAGTCTGCATTTAAATTTAATCTTGATCATCCTAATACACTAAATCGCAGACAAGAAAAGAGCTTGCATTTGAACTTGATTTGGGACATGACAAAGGGAGAATGCGGCTTTGGGCACGATGAAGTACTTAAACGGCCGGTGGATTGGGGAATTGATTCCTGGAATAGCCATATAGAAAATTGCAGGGGAAAAAATCAATTGGTCATATTTAATCATCCTAACTGGTCTCATATGGATTACGATATGATGCTGGCCACACACGGATGTTTTGCATTCGAAATCTGGAACTCCGGTTCCGTTATGGACGTTGGAGGATATCCCGATGACGCAATCTGGGATTACTGCCTCAACCGAGGGAAACGGATCTGGGCTGTGGCCGGGGATGACACTCATCAGTATGGTGATGGCTTCGGCA
>JAEYPI010000243.1 GCA_023410885.1 Bacillota bacterium | reverse complement strand
TTGCCCCGATGGCCGAGCGTCTGTCCAATAAGCTGGAGGTCATTACCATAAAGCTTTACTGCGATATTATCAGGCAGGCAAAAGAGGAGGGGAAAATCAGCAGGGACATCGACGAAAGGATTACAGCTTTCTGTATTGATAACGTTTTTACTATGTACCAGTTCTCGTTCTCATCGGATTACTACAAGGAGAGAATGAAGATATTCGTAGGCGAAGAACGGCTTAATGACGTTGATTATCTGCAACAGAACATCACGCAGTTTCTATGCGCGGCCATGACGAAGAGCTGATTTGAAATTTCGACAATCTTACAAACAAAGGGAAATTTCACTGAGGCAGAAAGGAACATGATTGTCAAAACCGCATATAAAACTGCTTTACCCAAATTAGATGAGAATATCAAAATCGTAGCCAATAGACACTTCACCCTCTCAAGCCATAATGAGCCCGTCGATGAAGTCGATCTTCTGTAGAACCTCTTCTTTTCCATCATCAGCAATTAGAAGTATGTAGCTTCCATTAGAATAGACCACCTGACCTTTTTTATTGAGAGCATATCCTATGACGCCCTGCTTGACAGTACGCAGATTTCCCGAGCTGTCCAGACACATGAGTTCCCAGTTTTTTGGAGCAATGCCCGGATAGGGCTGCCCGCTCATTTTATTTTCCTGGTAAGTCTTCTCTGCATTAATGATATTTCCATTGATGATGATTTCCTTAGGATCAAGGGTCTTTGTTTTTGCCGGATTGAATCCCTTCGATGTAAACGACTCACCGGTATGACGCACGGTAAAAAACTCAATAGCTCTTGCTATAGCTTTTAACACCTTGAACGGAATAGCCATGAATTCTCCAAAGGTCATATTCTTCTGCTTACCGGTCTGATAGGGTTTCTTAATGAAATAAAGATTATTGTATTTGTCTGTCTGCGGCCTGAAGCAATCATACCCTGGAAGGACTATAGCTTCATCCACTGTACAGCGGTCCAGGTCCAGCTTATTGATCGATTTAGGTCCGATTCCGGCAAAATTCCCATGATAATCACGTCCGATTCCTGCCGAATCATAGAATACAGTTCTTTTTTGGGTTTTGCTCCAGGTTGGATTGTTGTCCTGGGTTTCCCCTTCCGTCACCAGTCTGTACCGGGAATTGTCCATATCCAGCAAAGCAAGATTCTTTTCATAGGGTGTCTCACCTACCGATAGTATTATCTCTCCCGTTTCCTCATGAGAATCCATTCCATAAAAAGCTACCTTGTCACCATGCATAATATGGACTTCCGGATCTTTGGCATAGTCTATATTTTTGACGAAGAGACCGGAGAAATTCTCTACAGATACAGAATATAGCAGGCTGGTTCCGCCTTGTACCAATGTGATTCCATTAATTTTGCCACGGATATCATCCAGTTCGGTGTCATGCCTTATCTCTTGACGGAAGGCTGCATTGATCCCCTGAGTTTTCCATTCATGCTTTTTCATGATGTCCAAGGCGTTTTTCCGATACTTGAGAAGATATTGGCTTTCCAGAGTATCGATTTGTTGTCCGCTTAGAATTCCAATGGTATCCTTATCAATGAAGAACAGCTTATCCACAATCACACCCCGCGAAAGAAAAATACAGGTCATGTTAATATTACCATGCATTAACTTACAATAACAAGGTTCCTTTCCTTTGAAGCTGCGTGTTGTTAAAATTTGTGATGATTTATGTCAAGTTGAACAGTATAATAGGTGTATAAAAGCGTAACGGGAGTCAGTGTATGGAGATATCGGAATTTAAGAGATTCGACATGCTGAAAAAGCCTATAAGACAGTGGCATTTTTTAAGGCCGATTACATGGTTAATAAGCTATCCTGCCGTTTGGGCTCACCGCATTAAAATAACTAAAGTAGGGATGCAGGGGATAAAGCCGCCCTATTTGTTATTATGCAATCATAATTCCTTTATTGATTTTAAAGTAACGACTGCGGCGATATTCCCCCATCGTGCAAATTATTTGGTGGCCGTAGACGGCTTTATCGGGCGGGAATGGCTCATGAGAAAAGTGGGATGTATCTGTAAGCGCAAGTTTACAAGCGATACGGTAATAATCCGACATATGAAAAAGGTTGTTGCAAATGGAGATGTGGTTGTGCTTTATCCCGAAGCCCGGTATTCTCTTTGCGGCACAAATGCAGTCCTTCCAGATTCTTTGGGGAAATTGGCCAAGCTGCTCAAGGTTCCGGTGGTAACATTAATTATGCATGGGCATCATATCAATTCGCCTTTCTGGAATTCAAAAAATAGAAAGGTTAAACACATGGAGGCAGTATTGACTCAATTGGTAACAAAGGAAGAAGTCGATACACTGGATTATAAAGAAATAAATGAAAGAATCAATACCTCCTTTAAATATAACGATTTTGCCTGGCAAAAAGATAGGAATATCCGTATAAGCTATCCCGACAGAGCAAAGGGACTACATAAGGTGCTTTATCAATGCCCCAGCTGCAAAACACAATATCGTATGATGTCCTCAGGAAGCAAGCTTTGGTGTGATAGCTGTAAAAAGCAATGGGAAATGTCCGAGTATGGCGAACTGAATGCTGTGAATGGAGAAACCGAGTTTACCCATATTCCTGACTGGTGTGAATGGGAGAGAGAGCAGGTACGGAAGGAAGTTGAGAGCGGCGCTTACAGATTTGAATCCGAGGTCACTGTGGATTCTTTGCCGAATGCCAAAGGGTTTGTACATTTGGGAAGAGGGAAGCTTCTCCATGATATGGACGGATTTTTACTGGAGGGTGAATACGAAGGAAGCCCCTATTCCGTAGCGATCAGCGCCAAGTCGCTGTATTCCTGTCATATTGAATACAACTATCTTGGTAAACATGGTGACTGTGTGGATCTTAATACACTAACCGATACTTACTATATATATCCGAAGTTTGATCATTTTTCTGTAACTAAAATTGCCCTTGCTACTGAGGAATTATATAAATTCTGGCGGACCAGACATGCAGCAGCAATTCCTGCAACGCAGAATGGTTAAGGTCATTGTAGAACGATTAATAATAGGGATATTAAGATGTTGAAAGGGAGTGTCGAGCATAAGCTAATGCTTTGCTGAACACTCCCTTCTCGTTTTCCCTTTTGCCGACTCCTTTGTTTTTAGAACTTACCACCTCTGCCGCCATGTGAGGAACCGCCACTGCTAGTATGGGTGGAACTACGGCTTCCGCCGCTTCCACCGCCTCCGCTGTTGGTATTAATTTGACGTTGAGACATGGTGGTTCGAACGTAGATATCCTGATTAACACGAAGATTAAAGGTACCGGGTTCTAAATAAGTGCTTGGATTAGTAGTGTTTATTCCCCGGTTATTAAGTGCCATACAGCCTACAATAATTAAACTGCCGCCTATAGCAATTGCGATAAATAATGCCGAGTTCTGAAGTGATTTGGCCACTCCTTTTGGCTCTTCCGCAGGGTAATTGTAATAATCCTTCTCCATTGTCTCTGTATCATAATTATATTGGTCAGAAGGTATTCCTAAACCGAAATAGTAGTCCACATAATCCAAAAAGGTGTAAGCAGCCTGGGCATAATCGCCATTGGATAGATAGTCGGTGATATCATTAATAATAACGTCAAGGACATCATCTGTAAAAATTCTGATAGCGCTGCCACAAGTCGAAATAAAAACTTCCCTGTTATCCATGTCTATGAGCAGTACCAAACCGCTTTTATCATCACCCAGACCAAAGCCGTTATTATCATAGAAATCATCTGCGAAATTTTGGGAACTCTTGCCCTCGGAATCTTCAATAGTAACAATAAGTACGTCCATGCCGCACTTTTTCGCAAGCTCTTGTGCGAGTTGTTTCAAACCGCTTGCATCTTCTTCCGAGAAGAGCTGGGCCTGATCGTAAACCTTTAGCTCGGTATCAATAACGGCCGCAGAAGGTACTGTAATAAATATCAGAAGGCAGACAATAAGGCATGTAAACCCCGTTTTTCTCATAAAATCATACCTCCAAGAAAAAGTACTCCAAAGATTGTCGCAGCCATACCGGCAAACCAGGCAGCCATTCTCAAAAAGCTTAATGGCAGTTTACCCACTACTTTTCCGGTTTGTCCATTCATAGCAAAAAGATAATCCTTGCCCTTATATTTATAAATAAGCATCCAGACGGGCATCAATGCATAAGCTGCATCCCAACGGTCAATGTTGATGTTGCTGCTTTCAACGTAAACCGAGTTATATCCACCGATTGTGCTTTGAAGCTGGCTCATGGTGTCATCATAAATGCGCTTCTCAATTCGCGGGAATACATCCTTTTTATCATGATCGTACTTCTCAGCGATATACCCGGAGAGATAGGACATGGAAAAATCGACCAAGGCACTATAATCAAAAGGTTCAAGGAGATCCATCATTTTGTCATCCATTTTGGAGGATCCATCGGACGGTATTCTTTTAAAGCACATTTCACCGCCTCTCACTAAATGGAAATGCTGGGTTTCGGTATATTCGGTATTACCGCTGCGCCAGCTTCTTACCCTCTTTGCGTTGGCTTTGAGGGATCCGGAGACATCACAGTTGAAGAGCCAAAATGGCAGATAGACACCCGTTATCTTTTCCATTTGCGGACCGGACTTAAAATCCTTAGGCACCAGCGGCTTTTTGCCACACCACTTCAGAAAGGCTTTTGTAGCGGAATTTTTATCGAATTTAAAGGGTATGACCTTTGACGGCCGGAATTCCCCTGATAATTGGGAGGGAATGATGGTGGGGTTCTGACAAAAAACGCAGAAGGTTGCAGCCGTCGTGGCATCCGTAACGATCTGGGCCCCGCAATCAGGACAACTGTAAACCCTCGCATTTGCTTTGAAATCCGGATCGTCAGTTTGCTCTTCTGCATCAGCTTCGCCGTGCTCATGATTAAGCTTTTCCGCTTTATCAACCTCTATCTTCTCTAGTTGCTCCAAATCAAAGGAGCCCATGCAGTAAGGACAGTCCCAATTCTGCTTCTCCGCGTCGAAAGCAAGTGCTGCGCTGCATTGTGGACATTTATAAACCAAAATTGACAAGGATAAACCACCTCATATTTATATTTTAACTATTAATCATATCTTCCCTTAATATCGATCATACATCAAAGCTTATGACGTGACTAGATAAAATAGATTTTTTCCCCTCATTTTAAGTCTCCATTTAAAAGGTTTTGGATTTTGCTTCTTTATGCTAGAATAGGATAGCCAACGCGGTAAACTTCTAAAGAGAAAAGTGGAGATCAAAATGGAGATCAAGATCAATAAAGCGATATTACATATTTTGGACAACAACAGTCCGCAACCCATATTTTCACAAAATGAGCTGGAGCTTAATGAGGGCATAGAAAATTTTATTGCCAAGCATGTTGAGAAAATTATTACCGATGATGGTATTAAGGAAGCCAGATTTAATCAAGACGCGCCATTCATCCATTTTATAGAATCATTAAAGGGCGATGGCGATTATCAAAAGGTCAGCATCGACATTGCGCAGAGATTACATCAAATCATGGTGGCCAATATCACAATTCCCAATGCAGATCTTCTTATAGCGTTAGTTACTATCGAAAATCAAGAGTTTTTAGCACTCATCAAATTTAATTACAAGGAAGGCTTTACCCATTTTGTGAATTATAATGAGCAGGGTGTCGATAACCAGATCATTACCCATAAGGTGCTGTTCCCCTCTGAAAGTCAGAGGAATGATGAAGGGGCTATCATTAATTTAGATGATGAATCCATTAGGTTAGCAGAAAAACCCTACGAAGTTAATGGCGAGAAAACCTACTATTTTTCAAAAATGTTTTTGGGGTGTTCAACTGACTTTTCTCAGAAAGAAAGTCTGAAAATTGTCAGCAATATCACAGCAGAAATTGGTAAAAAGTACTTTGATGACAGCTTTGAGACAACATCAAGGATGAAATCCGTATTACACCAATTAATCGAGAGCGATAATGAGATTGATGTGGAAGCAGTAGCCAACATGGTCTTTGAAAAAAGGCCTGAAATCAAAGATGAATATATCAGTGAGATTAAACAAGCCGGGCTGCCTGAAAAGATAATAATCACCAGTCAGAAAACGGAGAATAAATTAAGTAAACAAAAAATCAAGACTGACAACGGGATTGAGCTGAGTATTCCCATGGAATTATACAAGAATAAGGACACCATCGAATTTATCACAAATCACGATGGTACCACTTCATTGATTATAAAGAATATTAATAAATTCATCAGTAAGTAGGCGGTTAAGTAACCGCCTACACCATTTTTCATTAAATATCACAGAGTAGTATTTTTTAGGTCACATATTTTGTCTTTTTCTAATTTTCCATATAGTACAATTTGTTACGAGAAGCGAGGACTATAGAAGGCTTCCTATGATGGATATGCTAAACTGCGGAATATGTGATCGGAACATGGGTAGTTTGACTGTCTAGGGAGGATCTCCAAGGATTTGTAGTAGTTTGATTCGGATTAATAGAAAGTGTTTTTAAAACCTTTCTCTTAAAATAAGATCATTAAATCAAAGGAGGACTCTTTTCGTGAACCTAAAAAAAATAGTATCTCTATTTTTAACACTGACACTCATCCTCTTCAATTTGTCTCTTAATTATTTTTCAGCAGGTGCTACTACAGTTGACCAAGTGATCTATCTAGACGGCGTAAATGGTAATGATTCCAATAGTGGAACTAGTAAGGCGCTAGCGGTAGCAACACTGGGCGCAGCTTATGACAAGCTTCTTTCTGCTAATCAAAATCAGATCCGCAACAATGCAAATTCACAGGGTGTCATTTTAATTTGCGGTACTGTAACGGTTAGTGCAAATTTTAACACAAACCGCAGCTATACCCACTCGGGTAAGGTCCTGATTACCAGTAAATTAGGATCCGAGGATTATACAGGGACTGCAAAGCTGCAATTCTCATTAAGCGGAGAGCAAGCCATTCAACTGGGGGGACCAACACAGGTTGATAACCTGACCTTGAATCGTACCGTTAACAGCGCTTATGTCTTTTACACAGTTAAAAGCCTAGATATCGGTGCCAGTGTGATTAACCAATACAATGGCGCAGCTACTACTAAAAGTGCGACACAATCCAGCATGCAGGGTAAATTTATTATACGCGGCGGTTACTATAATGCGGCCTATACCGGCGATGTGGAAATTGATATCCTGAGCGGAACTTATTGGTTTGTCTCCGGTGCCAATGCTACCAGTAACGGCGCAGTTAATGGAAATGTTGACATTACAATAGGCGGTAGCGCTTGGGTTGCAACCGTTGTGCCCGGTACACAGAGTGCAGCCAGCAGTATTCCGATCAGCAAGATTACAGTAGAAGGCAGCGCAACTATAAACGCAATAACTGCAAGTGGTGATATCGGCGCCATTACCAGCAGTGAAATTGTCATCAAGAGTGGGACTGTTAACGGTTTGCAAACAACCAGAGCCGATAAAACAGGAACTGTAACGAATTTTACTCTGACTTTGCACACAGCTACAGCACCAAGCGCCACAGCCGTTTCTGCTACTACTAAAAAGCTGGTGCTGAGCGGGCTTGTTCAAAGCATGGCATTGGCCTCTGATTGGAATCAGGTAAGCGTTATGGGCAACAGCACCATTACCCTTACTAATAATTTCCCCACCAACACTTCTTTAGCAGTGGATTATGGCAGCAAGGTTAAACTTGCTACTGGTGACAGCCTCAGCTCTTGGTCTGGTTGCGGTATTGTCAATTATGGAAATGTTGACTACCAGAATCCCCACGTTGAGGGTGATGACACTCATATCGAACCCACCTGTACTGAACAGGGCTACTCCGCTGAAGGCTGTACAAATTGCGATTACCTCTTCTCAAGCCAATATGTGCCTGCCTTGGGACATAACTGGGATGAAATAACAGATCTTTGTACTCGTTGCGAAGCATCTAAGTATGTTGTCTACGTAGATGGAAGCGTTTCAACCTCCGGGGAAGGCTATACTGCCGACACAGCCGTCAAGACCCTGGAGGAGGCTTATGCAAAGCTTCTGAGTGGTTCTAACAATAAGCTTCTCAATAGTGCTTCCAGCTCGGGAACCATAGTTCTTAGCGGGGAAGTCATCCTTAACGGTCAGCATTTTAACCTTAGCGGAACCTATCAACATCAGGGCGAGGTCACCCTTACCAGTGTTCACGGAGGAGTCGATTATCGCCTGACTAAGAATGCTCGACTGGCTATCGGCAGCTACAACGCAACAACTGAAACCAGATTCCAGTGCGCCGGCCCAACCGTGTTTGAGGATATCACCATACACCGTCTTAATCTGCCCGACGGCTCGGCAGGAACTCACTTAACCTTTTATGCAGCCAATAGCCTTGTAATGGGTGAGGGAGTAGAAACTACCAATACCAATTGGAATATGACAACGCTCCCAGCTGAAATGGCCGCTCAAGTCAAGCTTAGTGCCCATATGGGTTATCAGACTGCTGGGCCTGCCAATTCCATTCCTTCATTTGAGGCAGCCGGTCAATTAGGCTTCTGGTCCATTGAAACCGACGTCCGTGTCACACAGGATGGTTATTTGGTATGTATGCATGATGCGACCATAGACGCTACCACCAATGGCAGCGGGTCCGTCGCAAACATGACGCTTGCACAGATCAGGCAGTATCAGCTTGATACGGGTAGTAATCTTGATCGTTATTCCTCTACGGAGCTCAGGGTTCCCTTATTCTCCGAGTACCTGGCCATTTGTAAGGAATATGGCGCGCTTCCCTTTATTGAGGTGAAGTCCGGTTCTGTATCCGACATTATCAATGAGGCAAAACAGTATTTTGATGAAGAGGACATTATCATCTCCAGCTCTAACTTTACACACCTGCAGCAGGCTAGGGCTGCCTCGACAGACGTCTTTGTTCATCACATCTTCAGCGCGCAAAGCTATATTAACTCCCTGTCAGCCTTGGGTAACAGCGGCATGGCCTTTAACTATACTGCTGCGCAATTACAAGACCCATCTACAAGAGAATTAGTAAGAGGCCTTATCAATAGCGCTCATGCAGCCAATGTACAAGTCTGCCTGCGTGCGGGTGACGATATTGATACGGTTAAGACAATGATGGAATTAGGTGTGGACTATATTCCTACCAATACCACCACACCGCCAAGCCTGCTCAACCCCTCATATAGCACCGGCAGCGGCGGCAGGATATTTATCCGCGGCGGCTATGGCTACAAGACAACCAATGAAAATATTAACATTACGCTCTTATCCGGCCAGTATGATTTTGTTTCGGCAAGCAATGGAGAGTATGCGGTAAATGGTCAATATAATGTGACCGTAGGCGGCGATGCCCTGGTAAGCAGATTGGTGTCTGGCGCGACTAACAGCGCAAGCACAGCCATTTCACAATCCAATGTGACTGTGGACGATAATGCGATTGTTCGTGAGCTCTACACCGCGGGCGATTTTGGGTCGATTACCTCCGCAAGCGTAATACTGTCAGGCGGGAAAGTGGAGGCTCTCAATGGCCGCCGCTCCGGTAAAACAGGTACAACCACCAACCTCCTTGTCACACTTGCTGACCAAGGGAAAATGCCTGATACCGTAGACTTGGCATCAAGCGTTATTACCGCTAAAAGGGAACTCGTTGTCAGTGGTATTACCGGACAACAGATGGCCTTTGATCCTGATTGGACAAAGGTAACACTTAAAGACAATAGTGCCATTACTTTGGCGGGCACCTTCCCGACGGGGGTACAGTTGGTTGTGGAAACAGGCAGCAGCTTGGCAACCAACCCATAAATAGAAGTTGATAACATAACAAGGGAGCTACACAAAAAAGTGATTGAAAAAGTCGTTATGGCAATTTCAATCACTTTTTTTACGGGTGAGGCTTGAGATGCATTCCGGTGGGAATGCACCTTTTTTAAGACAGTCCTTCTCAAAACGGTGCTAAGGTTATTAATGATTTTTGCTGCTTGGTTTGCTGGCCCTGCGGAGGGTTTTATACTCAGAGGGTGTCATGCTGGTATGGGTCCTAAAGGCATTGACAAAGGAGGACATACTGCGATAGCCTGCAATATCAAAGGCATAGTTGACGCTTTTCCCTTCCTCAAGAACTTGTTTGGCACAGCTAATTTTTTTGCTTACCAGATACTCTGACAAATTAATGTTAAAGTATTGCTTAAACATGCGAGAAACGTATTCTCTACTATAAAAAAAGTGGTCTGCAATTTCTGTGGTTGTGTTCAAAATATTAAAGTTCTCATCTACATAGGTTTTAACATTTAGTATATTCTGAGGTATCGCAGAAATGCTGTCTTTATTAATAAGGGTATGTTGGCTTATCAGATTAAAGAGCTGCAAAATATAAGCGAAAGCAAGTAAGCCGGACTCTGCATGCCCTCTCTGAACCGCATACTCTATTTTTTCAAGCAAATAAAAAAGCTCGCATCTTTTTTCAGGCTCTACTGTTCGACAGCTGATGTGATTGCTTTTAAACAGCAAGGGTAAGCTGTCATGGCCAAGAAAGTTAAAGATATCCCCACTAAAATACAACACATAGCGCTCGTATTGACTTTTTTCAGACAGCTTTGCAGTGTGAAAAATGTCTGGAGGAAAAATAATGATATCCCCTTTTTTCGGGAAAATTTCCTGGTTGCCGGCAACATATGAAATATTCCCGCTTTCGTAAATATCCATTTCAAAGAAATTATGATTATGTAGCTTTTCAGGAAAGGCTGAAACATCATATGAGGTAAAACGGTGAGAAAAGATAAGATTCTTGCCGATGTAAAAATCATCCCATCCATAAAGATTCGTGTACTTTTTTAATCCTGGTAGTAGTGTTTCTGTCGGAAGATAACGTGTTGATTTATGGTCGTGAAGATAACTTTCCATGTTGCCTCCTGGTTGCTTCCTACAATATCACATATCCGAAGATTACACATCACATAGCATGATTTTCTTTTGATTTATGCATGTTATATTCATAGTATAAAAAAACTCCCGGGATTGTCAAGGATGGATAATTAAAATGAATGTTTTGAAGACAGTAGAGCATCAAACGGACATTTGTGTAGTGGGCGGCGGCATCGGTGGTATGTTTGCAGCTATTGCTGCGGCAAGAAATGGTGCAAAGGTTACATTAATGCATGATCGCCCGGTTTTAGGCGGTAATGCCAGTTCAGAAATCCGTATGTGGATAAGTGGAGCTGGTACTCGTGTTCGTGACTTGCAGGAAACTGGTATAATGGAAGAACTGCTACTTGAAAATATGTACCGAAACCCCAAGCGTAATTATAGCATCTGGGATAGCATTCTTTACGAGAAAGTACGCTTTGAGCCTAACATAGACCTATTACTTAACTGTTCCTGTTGCAACGCATCCATGAAGGATGGACAAATTGAAAGTGTAACCGGCTTTCAATTAACAACCTACAAATGGCATAAGGTAAAGGCCAAGGTTTTTATCGATTGCTCAGGAGATAGCATTTTAGCACCCCTTACTGGTGCAGAATATCGTGTGGGTCGAGAGGAAAAGACTGAATTTAATGAGGAGTTTGGTGTTGAAGTAGCAGATCGTAAAACCATGGGCATGAGTCTGCTGCTTCAAATAAGAGAAATGGATCATCCTGTATCCTATACACCTCCAACCTGGGCTTATACTTTTAAAACAGAGGACGATATTAAAAACAAACCCCATAATATCCGCGCTATTAATACGAATTTATACTGGGTTGAGCTGGGAGGTGAACAAAATTCCATTGATGATACGGAAGAAATCCGGGATGAGCTATTAAAAATTGCTTTTGGCGCATGGGATCATATCAAAAACTGGGGTGACCATGGTGCAGAAAATTGGGAATTAGAATGGGTAGGTTTTCTCCCTGGAAAGAGAGAAAGCCGTAGATATGTGGGCGACTATATCCTGACTCAGAATGATGTGGAAAAACCTGCTGTATTTAAGGATACCGTAGCTTATGGGGGTTGGCAAATTGATGACCATCTTCCCGGCGGCTTTAATATGGACGCAAAAGAAGGTAAGCACTTAAGAAAACGCAGGCTTTCTGAGCCCTATGGTATTCCGTTTCGTTGTTTATACTCCGTTAATGTTCCAAATCTCATGTTTGCAGGCCGTAACATCAGCGCGACTCATGTGGGCATGAGCACTACACGTGTTATGGGTACAGTGGGTGTTTTAGGTCAGGCAGCGGGTACCGGTGCAACTGTTGCTGTTAAGTATGGCTTAACACCACGCCAGGCCGGTCAGGAAAAAATTGAGGAGATTCAAGCCATTCTGATGGAGGACGACTGCTTCCTTCCCGGATTACGCCGTGAAATTTCTCTGATTTCCAGACAAGCTAAGCTCACTTGTGATTATGGCGATTGCAGCCAGCTTCATAACGGAATTGACCGACAGATATGGGGTCATTACAACGGCTATTGTGGAAAAACCAATAAAGCTATTACCTATACCTTTGATCAGCCCACGCATATTACACAGTTTAGACTTGTTTTGGATAGTGACCTAAACCGTGAACATGTGGAAGGAAACCCCGATGGTCTTAATACCTCATCGGTTTTGTTCTTCCCGCTCTCCCATAATAGAACAACCTTTGGATTCCCAACCTGTTTGGTGAAGTCCTACTGCATTGAGGCCCTTAATGAGCAGAATGAGTGGACAACCGTTTATGAAACCAAGAATAATTACCAAAGATTTATTCGCCAAAATATTGATGTGACAACTAAGGCCATCCGTTTTGTTCCGCTTTCCACCTTCCACAGCGAGAAAAAGACCACCGACTATGGTAGTTCAACAGCTCGTATCTTTGCTTTTGAAGTACGATAAAATCTCATTTTTATTGACTCGCTATAATCTGCTAAAATTTATGCAGATTGAGTAAATAGACAATAGGAGGAAATTAATATGAACAAACTCATCTCGCTACTACTGGCACTCACCATGGTTATTGGCTTGTTTGCAGGCTGTGGAAGTACAGCTGTTGAACCAAACCAACCGACCCCGTCAACGAGCAGCTCACCAACCACTGAGCCGTCACAAACCCCAGAAGTAACTGGCGAACCCGTATACATCGACTCAAATGCCGCTTCTTTAACGGGTAAGGTTCGTTTCTATACCGCTTTTGCCGGCGAAAACGGAACCGATGCGCTTATCAAGGAATTTAACGAGTATTATCCCAATGTTACAGTTGAATCAACCGTCTACAAAAACAGTGCAGACGGTAACTTAGGTCTTGACACTGCCATGATGGCAGCCGAAGTCGATGTAATTCTCAGCTTTGGTGTTGCCAATACAGCTAAGCGTTGGAGCAACGGGATGCTGATGGATCTGACTGACCGCTTGAAGGCAGATAATCTGGACCTGGCTAAAGAATGGGGAACCGATGTCTATAAATATAATGACAGAGCTTATGTCTTCCCCTCCGGTGGTTTATCCATATTTGTTGCCATTAATATGGACAAGTGGAATAAAGCTGGTTTAGGCGCGCTGCCTACATCATGGACCTGGGAAGAATATCTGGAAGCCTGCCGTGCTATGACCGAGCGTGATGCCAGCGGAAAGACCGTTGTATATGGCGGTACTGACTTCAATCAGATTGACTATTGGACCTATTCTATCCGTCAATCCAAGGGCTTCAATGCCTTCTATAAGGAAGATGGCACCTCTGATTTCGACAACCCCCTATGGGCTAAAGTTTTACAGCGTGAAGTTGATGCAGAAAAAGAAGGCATTTGGCACTCAAAAGCAACCTACCTTGCTGACAGTACCAAATCCAGAGATAAGATTATAAGCAGCGAAGTGGCTTCAGGTGTTGAATCCATTATTACCCGCTACATTACCGGTATCGAAACTAATTTCAAATTGGGCTACGCTCCCTACCCTGTCAATGCAAAGGACGAGAAAAATTATATGGGCGGCGCCATTCCGAACTCTTTTGTTGGTGTAGCTAACAATGCTAAAGACCCTGAAGCAGCCTATGCCTTTGCCAAGTTCTGTGCTACATACGGCAACAAGTACATGTATTCTGCAGGTCATGCTGCAACATGGACAGGCGTCAATCCTGAAGAGGTTCTTGAAGTTGTTTTCGGTTCAAGAGAAACAGCTGATAAGAAGATCGATATTGATAGCTATATCGCAAATGTAATTGCAGTGGGTCAACCTGCTTATTCCGAAGATTATATCGTAGCATTTCCTGAGATTCAGAGCATCATCGATGAGTACTCACAGTATGTGTTTACCGGTGAGCTAACCGTTGATCAGGCGGTTGTTGAGATGAAGAAGCTTGCTGATGATGCCATTAATGCGGCCAAATAATTAGCAGCTGGAGTTCTGGCCAAATCAATTCCGTATGCAGTCATTGGACTGCATACGGGGTTGGTAGATAAAGGAGAGTCTATATGAATAAGAAGAAAGAAGCATTGGCTGGCTGGCTGTTTCTTGCACCGGCTCTCATTGTCTTTCTGGTATTGGTTGTATTTGCAATTCTGATGTCCTTTGGAACGGCATTTACAAAATGGAATTTTCTATCCGGTTTCTCTGGGTTTAAGTGGGTGGGTTTCGAAAACTTTATCAAGCTTTTCACGTCGGATCGCAAGTTTATGATGGCACTGAAAAATACGATTCTATATGCCGTCACAACGACACCCATCTCCATTATTATTGCATTGGTTTTTGCCTATCTTCTCAATGATAAGGTGAATTTTAAGAAGTTCAATCGTATGGCCTTCTTTGTGCCTTATATTTCTAGCATGGTTGCACTAACGGCAGTATTTCGTTTTCTGTTCCGTAGCGACGGTCCCATTAATGCTGTTTTGATCAATGTCTTTAAAGTGAGTGAAGTCCCCAACTGGTTGACCAGTACACAGCTGAGCAAAATACCTATTATCTGTGTCTTAGTTTATGCCGGTGTAGGCTTTAGTCTGATTGTTTACATGGCCGCTCTTCAGGATGTTCCAAAGGAGCTTTACGAGGCAGGTAAAATAGATGGTGCAAACAGCTTTCAACAATTCACAAGAATCACGATTCCTCTGATTTCGCACACCACCTTTTATCTTTGCATCGTTAGACTTATTGCTGCATTCAAGGTTTTTACCTCAATCAATGTTATGGGTATGTCAGGTACGGCTCCAAGCTTGGTTACAGAGATTTATTCAAACGGGTTTCGCTCCTATAACTTTGGATATGCCAGTGCGGAATCATGGGTATTAGTAGCACTTATTCTTGTGGTAACCTTGATCCAGTTCGGTGTTAATAAAAAAAGGGAAGACTATTAAGTTCGGAGGATTGTTTCTATGAAAAAGCAAAATAAAATCGTCCGGTGGATCAATACGATCTGGATCACAGCTTGTGGCATACTCTTTTTGCTTCCCCTGTTATGGATGCTGTCCTCCTCTGTAAAGACCGGACCGGAGGTTTTTGCAACTAGCTTTAAATGGATTCCAGATAACATTCAATGGGAAAACTACGTCAGAGTATGGACCAATAAAGAGGCGCCTTTTTGGAGGCTGTATGTCAACTCAGGTCTTATTGCCATCATTGGCACACTAGGTCAGTTACTTATTTCGTCTATGGCTGGATACTCTCTGGCAAAGATTGAATTTAAGGGTAAAAATACTGTTTTTATTTTAATGTTGGTCACAATGATGATTCCTGTACAGGCAACCATCATTCCCCGTTTTGTATTGTTCAAAAGTATTGGCATTTATAACTCCCTATGGTCTCTTATACTACCGGCCTTTTTTAACGTAACCTCTATTTTTATGCTGCGGCAATTTTATATGAATTTGCCCCAAGCCCTCATGGAAGCAGCACGGGTGGATGGTGCAAATCATTTTCAAATATGGTATAAAGTCATGATGCCGTTGACAAAGCCTGCAATGGTAACCGTTACGGTACTTGCGTTCATCAATTCATGGAATGAGTATCTCAATGCGCTGATTTTCTTACCGTCCAGCAAGAACTATACAGTCTCGCTTGGTATCCAGTTCTGGATGCAGATGACGGACGAGTATAACCTGATGATGACTGCGTCGGCCAGCGCTATTGTTCCGGTTATTATACTCTTCTTGTTTACCCAAAAATACTTTGTTGAAAGTATTGCCACAAGTGGCGTGAAAGGATAGGGTAGATATGCAAGACCACAGTAAGATCCTGCAAAAAAATACTTATGAAAACCCACTTCTAATTGCGCACCGGGGTCTGGCAACTGTTGCACCTGCAAACTCGATACCCGCCTTCCAGACAGCCGGAGAAGCGGAATTTTGGGCCATTGAAACCGATGTGCACAAAACGAAGGATGGCGTGCTGGTGTGCAATCATGATGCGACTGTAGATTCGATGTATAATGGCGTTGGCCGAATTGTCGAAATGACCTATGACGAGCTTTTAAAGCTTCGCCTGAAGGTTGATAGCCGTCATATTTCTTGGCCTGGTGATTTATTACGCATGCCGACCTTTGACGAGTATCTGACCATATGCAAGCAATACCATGCCATTCCATTTATCGAAACCAAGACGGATGATATCGCAGATGTCCTGGAAGCTGCTTGCCGCTTTTTCCGGGAAGAGGATATTGTCATCTCCAGCTCAAAAGAAGAGCATTTGAAGAAAACCCGTGAAATTTCTAAAAAAGTATTTATTCATCACATTTTTTCAAGTCGGGAAGCAGTTGAACGGTTTAGTCTATTAGGCAATAGCGGCGTATCCTTTAATTACCCTGACTACAAGGCCTTTCCTATGAGCCTTTTGGAAGAGGCACATGCAGTAGGTGTCAAGGTATGCTTACGAGCCGGGGACAACGCTGAGGCTGTCCGTGACATGGTTGAAATGGGACTTGATTATATCCCGACCAACTGCATGACCACCCAAATGTTGAAGAAAGGTTAAGTATATATCCATGGAACAAACGTGGTTAAAGCTAGAAAACAAAACAATCATTGTAACCGGTGGTGCATCGGGGATTGGCCATGCTGTTGTGCAAGAATTACTGCACAATGGTGCCAATGTTGTGGTCTGTGATATGAACCCCAACCAACCCGAATTTGACGAAAGCAACGGTCGCATATTATATATCGTTACCAATGTGACCGATCGCGAAAGCGTAAAGGCCATGGTAGCAAAGGCCAAAGAAGCCTTTGGCTCTATTGATGGGATTGTAAATAACGCCGGAATCAACATCCCCCGCTTATTGGTAGATGAGGCTCAGCAATATGAGCTGGATGAAGCGGTTTGGAACAAAGTGATGGATGTTAATTTGAAGGGTGTATTCTTCTGTACCCAGGCCGTGGCACAAGAAATGGTCAAGCAAGGCCAAGGCATTATTATTAATATGTCCTCAGAAAGCGGCCTTGAAGGTTCAGAAGGGCAAAGTGTTTACGCAGCTTCCAAGAATGCGGTCAACTCTTTAACCCGCTCATGGGCCAAAGAGTTGGGCAAAAAAGGGATACGTGTTGTGGGCGTAGCGCCAGGAATATTGGAAGCGACCAACCTACGGACTCTTTCCTATGAAACCGCATTGGCCTATACACGTGGTATAACCATTGAAAAGCTACGTGATGGCTACAGCAGCACCAGCACAACCCCCATGGGCCGAAGCGGCAAGCTCAGTGAAGTAGCCAATGTTGTTGCCTTCTTGTGCTCAGAAAGGGCTAGCTACGTACATGGTGTTACCATTAATGTCGCTGGAGGAAAAACCAGAGGATAACGTAATATTGGTTGACCCCCTCAATCATGTATAAAATAAAAGCCGCTCTTTGAGCGGCTTTTGACGTTGGAGTTTAGGGCAAGTACGTATACGGGGTTTCAATATAGGCTTTAATTTCTTCAATGGTTTGAAAGTTGCCCATGGCGATCATGGTTTTTGCCACAAGGGTCTCGGTATTATAATCACCCGCGATGATGACCTTGTCCTTTGGAAGTTGGCTTCCGACCTCATAGACCCCGTACTCAACACCTTCTTCAAGGCACTGGGTGGTCAGGACAACAACGATACCGGCCTCAATCAACTCATTGATTTTTCCGGTAATATTGTATTCATTATTAGGAATGCCACCAAGACCAAAGCTTTCAATAATGACGCCATCATAATGAGACCGGATATAATCAAAGATATCGGCATGCATGCCGGGAATCATTTTAATAACAAGGATACGATCATTATAGGTGGTACGGAGGGCAAGTGGCGCGCTAGAATTGGCTTGTAGAAACTGATCCAATACATGGCTGTCATATTGAACCTTTTGGTGCTTAATCCGCGCCACAACTGGGAAATTCACACTTTCAAAGGCATTATAGGATTTCGTTTTCACCTTAATAGCTCTGTTTCCGGCGATTAATTGGCCGTCAAAGCAAATAAAAACACCGCGTATGTTTTCCATGGCAAAATACACGGCATCGGTCAGATTCTGTATGGCATCGGTATGGGTCTCGGTAATGGGATATTGAGAGCCGGTTATGATCACCGGTTTATTAAGATTATGAAGAATATAGGTGAGGGCGGCGGCTGTATAGGCCATTGTATCAGTGCCATGGGTAATGACAAAGCCATCAAAAAGCGGGTAATGCTGGTGAATGTATTGCGCCATACTCACCCATCTGTCAGGGGTCATATTAGTGCTGTCAATACTCATCAGGGAGATACCCTCAAGATAACATTTATCCTGAGGCATGCCCAATAATTGCAAAAGCTCGTCAATTCCCAACTCGGGCCTTAAGCCAAGGGAATGCTTTTTTGATGCGATGGTGCCGCCGGTTCCAATGATAAGAATTCTCTTCATTACAGTACACCTGTCTTTTATGTTTGCTTATAAGTTAAAAACTTCATTATAAATGCTGGCCTCTCAACTCATCTTAGCATTTGTTCAGCCACTCCAGCAAGGCATGTAATTAACTTTTCTCTGGTCCGGACACGCCATAAACTAAATCTATAAAAGAAACAGAGATGAATTTGCTTTACCTTAAGGACTGTAATCCGTTATTACTTATCTTTTCAATGAAGAGGGCCAGCTCCTGTGGGTCCTCTTTCATATCGTTTTGTACCCAACGTTGAATAATGGCTACGCTGCCGCTTGAATAGAAGGTGTAGAGTAGCTCAAGCTGTTCTTTTGTCGCTTTGGGACATAGCTTGCGCCATTGTACAATACTGGCATCGTGAGCGATATAAATGACACGGTGCAAGAATTCTTTGTCCCCATAATCGGAGAACAGCACCTTGCATAGCTCTGAGTTTTTAGCAATGGCCGCAAAGATTTCAGCCAATAGCTTAGGAATGTTATGTATACTGAGTGAGCTTTCCAGGGATGCAACAATATCCTCAAAGAGCTCATTTTCTATTTGATGAAGTAAATCGAAGGGATCACTGTAATGGGTATAGAAGGTACCTCTATTTACATCTGCGGCCTCGCAAATATCCTTTACCGTAATTTTCCCGATAGGGCGGTCCTTCATTAATTCCAACAGACTTTCTTTGAGCACCATCCGAGTGTATTTTACTCTGCGATCCGCTTTCATGTTTTCCCCCCTTATTTTATAAAAAATAAGTTGCCAAATAGATATCGGACACATCTGATAGAGCGTGTTCAGTATATCACAAAGCCATAACATCTGATTATTGAATTATAAACATAGTGTTATTATTATATATTTGTGAACGATTTTCAACAATGTGTATGATAACAGAGAGCTTGTCCAAAATCCACAAAATAAGCGGTGGTCTACAAGGCTGAAGGAGTTGATGCCATGAGAGTCAAATATTTGGTTACGGGTGCTGCGGGCAATCTTGGCAGCAGTATTGTTCGAGAACTGATGGCACAGGACCGGGAGGTTCGAGCTCTTGTACTGCCAAAGGATAAGGCAGCTAAGCGGATACCTAAAGGTGTTGAAGTCATAGAGGGCGATATTTTGAATATAGAGGATTTACACCATTTCTTCGCGATAGGGGAGGACACAGAGGTTATTGTCATCCACAGTGCCGGCATCGTGACGACCTATTGGGAGTTTGTGCAGGTCGTCCATGACGTTAATGTGCAAGGAACCCGAAATATTGTGAAAATGTGTTTGGAGAAACAGGTTAGAAAATTAGTCTATATCAGTTCAGTACACGCAATTCCCGAACTACCGAAAGGGCAGACCATACTTCCAATCTCTGATTTTGACCCCGATAAAATTATTGGGTTTTATGGCAAGACCAAGGCCGAAGCCTCCCAAATTGTTATGGAGGCAGTGAGGAAGCAGGGCTTAAATGCATCACTGGTCTTCCCAAGCGGCCTTTGTGGCCCCTATGATTATACCGTAGGACATGTAACGCAGCTTTTAATAGATAGCGTTAAAGGCAGGTTATTTGCAGGTGTGGACGGCGGATACGATTTTGTGGATGTGCGTGATGTGGCTAAGGGAGTGGTAGCTTGCTGTGAAAAAGGCAGAAAAGGAGAGGGGTATATACTCGGTAACCGCTATGTATCGGTCAAAGAAATTCTGCATCATGTGCACCGGCTGACAGGTGTAAAAGAGGTTAGGCTGATGGTCCCTATTTGGCTTGCACGGCTTAGTGTCCCCATATTGGGTATCTACTACAAAATTAAAAGACGTCCACCGATTTTTACCCGCTATGCCCTGTATACGGTAACGAGCAATTCCGATTTTTCGTCAGCAAAAGCAAGGCGTGAGCTCGGGTATGTTCCTCGTCCTTTTGAACAAACCATAGCGGATGCACTGGCTTGGCTTAAAAGCGAGGGAGTGATTGAGTAGCAAGTAGGGGACGGTTCTTGACTTGCGCTCAAGTGAACGCAAGTCAAGAACCGTCCCCTACTTGCTACTAAAGGTGCGCTCCATGCGGAGCGCACCTTTAGTGGTACATTTTTAACGGGATAAGGGGCAGGACAAGCTGTCCCTTACCCCTGGGGGGCATTAATTACTTCTTTGCAGCCATAAAAGCATCCAGTTGCTTCTGGGCCTCGGCAACAACTGTGTCAATGCCATTGGCTTTCAGCTTGTTAATGAACTCAGGCAGCTTTTCAGCAGGATCAACAGCGCCGGAATTAAGTGAATTAACATATTCAGCTGTAACATTAGCCAGATTGGCCATTTCGTTCTTAACAGGATTTTGATCAAAAGCCCAGCCCAGTATCGGTACAGGCTTGCCAAGCTTGTTAAATTTATCAAACTGGTCCCACATATCAGCGGGTTCTTCGGCTAAAACAGGGAGATTGAAAAGATTGCCCATACCATTTCTCCATGGCTTATAGGTTTCTCTCATAGCATTGTCAAACTTAACACGACCATCGTTGGTCAGGGTGTAGTGAACGTTTTCAAGACCGTATTCAAGCATGGTAAATAGTTTAGAGTCGGTGTTTACGAGATTTAAGAACATAAGTGCGCGGCCAGGGTCATCAGATGTAACCGAAATTGCTTGCATAGCACCACGGGCGGAGGTAGTTGAAATAATACCGGCCTGTGCGGGCTTGAAAACAACGTCGATATTACGCTCAGCGCTAACTTGGAATTCATAGCCGGGAGCATAAACCTGTGTACCGATGGCATATTTTGCAGCGTTACTGGCTGTTGTGCGGGCATTGTTCATGGTCTCAGCAAATGCCATCTCAGAACTGATATAGCCAGCTTTGTAATATTCGCGGGTCGTTTCAAGGAATTTCTTGTACCCTTCAGTTTCATATCTGCTTACTATTTTAGCGGCTGACTTAGTGGGGTCTATAGGGTCAAATTCGTATGCAAGCAGAGAAAGATTATCTACTAAATCGTTACTATTAACCATTCTTTCAAGAACAGCCGGTTCCGGATTCAAAGGATAGAAATCCTTTCCTTCACCTTCTTTAATCTTTTGAAGAATGGGGCCCATTGAGTAATAGTCAGTAATGTCGTCTGTGGTATAGCCATACTTCTTAAGCATATTGGTATTGAGGTCCCAGGTGTATTGCTGAGCGATTTCCTTATAAGTAGGAATAGCGTAAATACCAAAACCATCGGCACCCTCTGTCATTGCTGCGTCGGCAAGAACCGGGTCGAGGGACTTAAAAAGGTCTGGAGCGAATTTCTCAAGAAGATTGTTTTCAGGATTGTCAAGACGCACGTACGCACCCTTTTTTGCAGTGGCGGCATACTCATTGTTTGGAGTCCACGAACAGGTGAAATAAATATCGATAGGGTCGCCGCCGTTAATAGCAAGTGCAACTTTATCGTCGAAGTCACCCCAGCCGCACCAGATCATTTCCAGCTTGGCGTTGATTTTTTCCTTCAGGTATTTGTTGATTTCTGTCATGACAGCCTTGTCATCGGTGACTGTACTGCCATGATACATCCATTGCAGAGTGACTTCTTTAGAGATGTCAGGCCCAGTGGGAGCGGGAGTGCTGCTGTCTGTAGCTGGCGTGGAGCTGTCGGGAGTGGCGGTGTTGGTGTTACCGGGAGTAGTCTTTCCACATGCAGACATTACCGAGAGCATCATTAACACTGTCAGAACAAGGGCCAGGATTCGTTTGGTTTTACCTTTCATTGATCTTTCCTCCTTGTTTTTCGCGGCTTTTACCGCAATAATGGGGTCGTAAGTATAGAGTTGCACAAAATCCCAGCAAACTCTTAACCGAGGTTAACCTCGGGACTTACCTATAGATAGACTTAGCCTTTAACTGAACCAATGGTGAGGCCAGAGATGATGTAGCGTTGGAAGAAGGGATAGGCAAAGGCGATCGGAACTACGATAATGACTACCAATGCCATGCGCAGGCTGTCCTTAGGTAGAGTAGCGATGATGTTGGCTGCTTCGGCTCCGATCTTTCCACTGTTATTTACTAAAAATTCGACCTGCTGCTGCATTCTCATCAGCAAATATTGCAGAGGGATATATTCTGGTGAATTGATGTACAGCAAGGCGATAAACCACTCATTCCAGTATGCCAACATGTTTAGTAAGCTAATGGTAGCAATGCCGGGTAACGAAATCGGTACGACGATCTGAAACAGTGTACGATACTCCCCGCTGCCGTCCATGGAAGCGGATTCGATGAGAGCCTCAGGAACTGAGCCTTTAAGAAACGTGCGCATGATGATGAAGTTAAAAGGACTCACAAGCAAGGGGACAATGAGTGCAGCATAGTTGTCGTTTAGGCCCAGTAAATTTTTACTGATCATATAAGTTGGCGCTAAGCCTCCACCAAATAACATGGTGAAGAAGCTGAAAAACAGGAAGAAGCCACGGAATTTAAAGTCTTTTCGATAAAGCGCATAGGAATACATGATGCAAATCAGTACACTCAGGGCCGTACCGACCACGGTAATAAAAATACTATTGAAAAAAGAACGAAAAAGCTGCTTGCCCATGTCAAACGCGTATTCAAAAGCTTTTAGAGACAATGATTGTGGGAAAAAGGAATAACCAATCTCACGAATGCTTTCTTCAGAGGAGAATGAGATAATGATCGTAAAAATAAAGGGTATGACACATAAAAGGCAAAAGCCCCCAACAATAAGATGAAAGATAATTTCTGCCGGGATACTTACTGCATCCAGACGGGCGCCGCCATATGATTTTGAAGTCGAAATTCTGTTCATTTGTTCCCTCCTAGAATAGGCTGCTATCTGGATCGACTTTCCGGATAATGGCATTGGTAACCATAATACAGATAAAGCCTACTAAATTCTGGAATAATCCGGCTGCAGAGCTCATGCCAACATCATTGGTATTCATTAATGCTCTGTAAACATAGGTATCCATAACCTGAGTCGTAGAGTACAGCGGTCCTGAATTCATCGGTACCCAATAAAATAGTCCGAAGTCTGCGTTGAATATGCGGCCAACACTTAATATAAAGAGAATGATGATAATGGTCCTAAGATGAGGTAAGGTCACATACCATACCTGCTGCCATTTGTTGGCCCCATCAATGCGTGCAGCTTCATACAGGGCAGTGTCTATACCGGTAATCGCAGCAAGATATAATACGCAGGAGTATCCCAGGTTCTTCCATAGATTGGCGATGGTGAGTATGTACGGCCAAACCTGGGCATTGCTGTACCATTCTGTGACGGCACCGCCTGCATTCTGCTGCATGTAGGTAAATAAGCCCTTTTCGGGGCTGAGAAAAGCATAGACGAAGTAGCTGGCGACGACCCAGCTTAAAAAATAGGGAAAGAACATCAGAGTCTGGTAAGCTTTTGCTACAAATTTATTAGTAATTTCACTCAACATAATGGCAAATGCCACTGCAATAACGATGCCCAGAACAATCCATAGGGCGTTGTATCCTATAGTATTGCGAATCATCACCCAGGAATCTGTGGTGGTGAACAGAAATTTGAAATTGTCTAAACCGACCCACTCACTGTGAATAATATTATTAATGAGCGTAGGAGCCTTGAAATAAATCTTGTAGTCCTTGAAGGATAGAACAATACCAAAAATAGGTAGATAACGGAGAAGGAAAAGCCAAATTACTCCTGGCAACACCATGGTAGTGAGCATCAATGTCTTTTTATCCAATTTCTTTTTTCCTATGGTGCCACTGGAGGATATCGATTTAGACATGCCAGACCTCCCTTTATTTAAGTAAAATTAAGACAGATCAGTATAAACAGTATCCTTTGATGTTGCTTTAAAAGGAGCACTAATATCTATCTCCTTGGTACCATTGTATTTTTATTGCCAGAAAAATTCGATAAGTGGTTTTTGCCTTTTGTTGTTTGATTTTGGCAATTATGACTATGAAAATTTTGCTATGGCAAGATTATATAAGTTTAAGCAAATATGCCCCACTTTTTATTAAAGGGATTCATAATATAATGGTTGCGAAGCACTCCCGGACCCATTAGGGAGTCTGCTAAAGTTGCATGAAGATTAATGAAAGGTGGTAGAGGCATGAAACACAAAAAAATCCTTGCATCCCTGTTGGCTTTTATGATGATGCTTGGCTTAATGGCTGGTATGACAACTGTGACGGCAGTTAATGTGTTTCCCGATGTAACGGCCGACTATCCGTATGTAATGGCTTTACAACGCGAGGGCGTGGTTGTAGGCTATGGCGGAAAGTTTAATGGCGAAGGCTTGGTTACGCGAGCCGGGTTGGCAGTCTTTCTTTCCAATACATTGGGATTGACTGACCAAGGCAATCTCTCTTTCACTGATGTAGAGGATGATATTTGGTACTCAAAATATGTCAAACTGGCTGTAGCCGGTGGCTACATGGAGGTTGAGAATAACACGATGTTTTTACCTGATCAGCAGATTACTTGTGAGGAACTCTTTTTGTTAATCGAAGACGAAGTTAAAGCGGACAATACCTTCCGGCCCGACCCCAAAGCAATCGCTCCTCTGATAGCGGACTTTTCCAAGCCGGTTACCCGCTATCAGGTGGCCCATGTCATGCATGAGTTGTATGTACATAAGCAGAGTCCCAAGGCCATGCCTGAAAAAATGGTGGTTGGTTATTATGGCAACTGGCAGGTTTATGGTCTATTAAAACCAGTAGAGATTCCTTGGAATATGCTCACACACTTGAACCATGGTTTTTTGACTGTATCGGATGGCACTCCCTCGGACGAGACCTTTGACTGGGCGCCCGCACCTAAGTATTCCTTGGCCTTTACGGATTCCTGGTCAGACATTTGGATGGACGCCGGTGCAGCTGATGGAGGTATTTTCAAGGTTTATGAGCGCATGCACCGTATTTACCCCAATGTAACTATCATGGTTTCGGTTGGCGGTTGGACCCGGGGTCAGATGTTCTCGGAAATGGCCAAAACCCCTGAAACAAGGGAAATATTCATCAAAAGCTGCCTTGATATGCTGAAGAAAAACCCCTGGCTGGGTGGTATTGATCTGGACTGGGAATATCCCGGTGTATACCGCGATCCGGTAACGGAGGGTCTAGATGATCCTGTGGACTTTGGCTCGGGTGTCGGTGGCCACGATGTTTCGGTGGATAAAGGTAATTTTACGGCCCTGTTAAAAGAAATGCGTTTGGCTATGGATGAGGCTGGTTTTAAAGATAAGCAGTTGACCATTTGTGAGTCGGCTGATTATGAGCAAACCGCTGCGGCGCAGGATTTAAACGAGGTGGCCAAGTATGTTGATTTTGTCAATGTGATGAGCTATGACATGTCAGGGGCATACAACGATACGACCGGTCATCACGCGGCTGTTTATGATAATGCTTATACCACTTTTTCAGTAGATCAGGCTATTACCGGCTATCTCAAGCATTTCAAACCGGAACAGCTCAATGTAGGCGTGGCGACTTATTCCAGAGGCTGGGCCAATGTGGTCCCTGATGCAAACGGTGAGCTTCGTGGTCAGCCTGTAGGAACAAAGAACCCAGCACCCGATACCGCTCACCCCGATGCCGACCCTAATTCCCGCTATTATCGTGGTAATGGCGATGCCGGTACGGGCCAATATGAGGTTGGAGAGGGCTGGTCATCGGGAAAACACAAGGCCACCGATATGCCCGAGGTACTAGGCAAATGGTATGGTTTGTACCCAGGTGCATGCTTCCGTCTGGAGACCATCAAGGAGATGCTGAAGGATACTGATCGTTATACCTATTATTATGATAAGGATGCGGAAGCGCCTTATCTCTATGATGCTAAGGATAAGGTCTACCTGTCCTTTGAAGATGAGCGCTCCACCCAGGCCAAGGTGGATTA
>JAEYPI010000205.1 GCA_023410885.1 Bacillota bacterium | reverse complement strand
GTTTTCTTCCGGTATCAGGATCACTTGACCCGGATTTAAATTAGATTTCCAATGAATTTTACGATTTTCTATCTTAGCGACTTTGGAAGTATTCATATAATCCTTAATTTCTCCCGATTTCATAAACGCCTCAAACTCAGCATCACTCCATATCTCTGACTTTTCATTGCCAACCGGTACTGCCACCCGTGCACTCTTATCAATGAGCTTGCGGATGGCGGAAACCGCCGAGGCCCTTTGTAGGGACCCATTGGGGTTAAACTTACCATCGGACCCACCGGTCAATATACCGAGTTGATAAGCCTTGCAGACATCATCCCTGAGATTGGCCGGAAGGTTGTCGTAGTCCAGCATTCTAGATTTCATGGTGCTCGAATCATAGGTAACGCTGGTTTCACCTGTAATAGAAGGAAGGGATCGTATAATGATCCTGGCCATTTCAGCCCGGGTAATGGCTCGTGTATAGTCCGTGAATTCTCCGCTTAGGACAAGCTTCATTTCCACTGCTTTTTCAAGGTAGGGAAGGGACCATTTTTCTCCCGGCTTTAAGGGGGGCGCCACGAAGCCCGAGGCCACGGTTACACATTTTAAAAATTGCTCCACAGTCAGATTGTCCAGTGGCCCGAATTGACCGGCAAACCCTACCAGTATCTGGCGGGAATCCTTTACTATGTACTCAAGATCCTTGTAGTACCAGATCCCCTCAGGAACATCAGTAAAAAGTGAAGCAGCAGAGCTTACCTGAAAACCGGCAGGGCTTCCACTCAAGAGAAATACCAAGATCATGGACACTGCTAAAAGCTTTTTCATTTCTTATCCTCCCAAAGCAAAGCACATTTTTATGGACAGTATACCATAATTTGTTATTATATTACAATTTAAACTTATACTTACTTTTATATAGCAATCTTGACTTAGTACTTTTCATGGTATTAACCTCACGCTCTTCTACATTGCCTGATTCACTTTAATTTCTGGCCTATTTTTGCTATGATAGTGATACAAATAAACGGAAGTTTGTGATTACGGGAGAAATGCTTATGCTGACTGATATTGAAATTGCGCAAGGCGCCAAGATGCTACCCATTGAAGAAATTGCTGCCAAGCTCGGTATTGAGCGTGGAGACCTGGAGCTCTACGGGGATTACAAGGCCAAAATAAAGGACGGGCTCTACGAGAGGCTGAAGAATAAGGAGGATGGCAAGCTGATTTTAGTCACAGCCATCAACCCCACTCCCGCCGGTGAAGGAAAGACTACCACCACGGTGGGCTTGGGCCAAGCCATGGAGAAGATTGGAAAGAAGGCCGTAATAGCACTAAGAGAACCTTCTTTAGGACCAGTTATGGGCATTAAAGGCGGGGCTGCCGGTGGCGGCTATGCCCAAGTGGTGCCTATGGAGGATATTAATCTCCATTTCACCGGCGATATGCATGCCATTACAGCAGCCAACAATTTATTGGCTGCAGCCCTGGACAACCATATTCATCAGGGAAATATCCTCAATATCGATTCCCGCCGTATCGTTTGGAAGCGCTGCATGGATATGAATGACCGTGCGCTTCGGCAGATTGTAGTGGGCCTGGGAGGTAAAAATAACGGCTTTCCTCGCGAGGACGGCTTTAACATCACTGTAGCCTCGGAAGTCATGGCTATTTTGTGCCTAGCCAGCAGCATCACCGATCTTAAAGAGCGCCTGGGAAGAATTGTTGTAGCTTATACCTATGACGGCAAGCCCGTTACCGCTAAAGACTTAGAAGTGCATGGGGCCATGACCCTGCTTTTAAAGGATGCCATTAAACCTAACCTGGTGCAGACCCTTGAAAATACACCTTGTCTGATGCATGGCGGTCCCTTTGCCAATATCGCCCATGGCTGCAATAGCATCAAGGCCACACAGCTTGCTTTGAAGCTTGCAGACTACGTCATTACCGAAGCAGGCTTTGGTGCTGATCTTGGGGCTGAGAAGTTTTTTGATATCAAATGTCGTTACGGGAAGCTTAAGCCTAGCGCTGTTGTGTTGGTTGCCACAGTAAGAGCCCTAAAATACAATGGTGGTATAAAGAAGGATGAGCTTAGCAAGGAGAATACAGAAGCCCTTGCCCGAGGTATTGTCAACCTTGAAAAGCATGTATCGAATATTAAGAAGTTCGGGGTACCCGTTTTAGTGGCCATCAACCATTTTGCCACTGACAGCGAAGCTGAAATTGCATTCATTCGAGAAAAATGCACAGAATGGGGTGTGGAGGTTGCCTTCTCCCAAGTCTTCTTGAAGGGCGGCGAAGGTGGCATGGAGCTGGCAGAAAAACTCTGTGACTTGATAGAACGCGAGCCTTCCGATTTTAAGCCCCTGTATGAATTAAATCTGTCCCTGAAAGAAAAGATTGAAACCATCAACCGTGAAATCTATGGAGGAAGTGCCGTTGTCTTTACCGACAAGGCACTGAAGGACATCATGACCATTGAAGCCCTGGGCTTTACAGATTTGCCGGTGTGTATGGCTAAAACCCAATACTCCCTGTCCGACAACCCCGCCTTATTGGGACGCCCCGAGGGCTTTACATTGACGGTGAAGGAAGTGCGGCTGTCCGCGGGAGCTGGCTTCGTAGTGGCTCTGACAGGCGAAATCATGACCATGCCGGGATTGCCCCAAGTACCCGCCGCCAACAAGATTGATCTTACAGACGACGGTATTATCACCGGGTTGTTCTAAAGCGCAAGTTGGGGACGGTTCTTGACTTGCGCTGAAAACGCGCAAGTCAAGAACCGTCCCCATTATACCATGCTGTCAAACTGTTTCATAAAGCGGATATGATCGTGGTGCTCCGCCACAACCTCCTCCAGCATGCCGGTAAAGTTTTTCTGGGCCCAGCTTCGTCTGGAGTTATAATAACGATTGGCAACGCGCCAGAACTTCTGTGGGAATAAGAGCATGGCCTTCATGACCACCGTCTCGTCCCTTGTAATAGGTTCCATTACTGAATAAGCCTCCAAAAGCATGGCAGCCTTTTTCGGGTCCCAGTTACATTTTCTCATCTTCCTCCGAATGAGGTTGACCAGATCATAAATGCGTATCTCCTCACCGCAGGATTCGAAGCCTGTAATATAGGTAATCGGCCCTTTCATCAAGATATTCTGATAGGAATAGTCATGGTGGCAGACACTACCCTCATTGAGGGTTTTTTTGACGAGCCGAGGGTATTCCGGGCCTTCTAAAAGAGACAGGCTTTCCTCCGCAAGGGCGATGAATTTGTCGACACAGTCCATATATATGTAGTCGAAGGCACCACGCTCCCGTTCTGCCTTTCTTCTCATTCTCAGAACTTCATCATAGCGTTTGGTCAAGCTTTCCGGCAATTTCCCGAGTTCATTGGGTATGGAGAGTCCCAAGCGTGGCTTAAAGCCTTTTCCCGACTTATGCAAGGCCGATAAAGCTACTGCAGCCCTTACGGCGTCAGTATCATCCCCAAATTCGCATTCACGCCCGTCAATAAAGGGTGTCAAAATATAAAACTGATTGTCCATTACCATATAGGGATGCTCATCGACGGCTACAGAATAGGTGTCTAAGGTGGTAAATCCATGCTGACACAGATGCTGTTTGGCATCATGAACATAGAGAATTCGATTCTCCGAGCACTGGCATTGACGAAGATATTTTCTTCCCTGATCGGTTTCAAGAATATAACCTGCCCTGCATGGCTTAATCGAGGATATTCGCATACCATATGTGGCTTCAATCAATTCTCTGGATTCTATCATTGCTTTATCACGTCCCGTCTTGTTGTGCAATCCCGTAAGGTGTCCGGGTCTGCTTACACATTATATGTTTTTCCGAAAAGTATTATGTTTGAGCAGTTTTATATAGATTTAGGTAACTCATACTCCGCTTATTGCGAAGCAACAAGGGCACCCGTTGGAAATCTTTGATTTCAGTAACGGGTGGAGTTCTTATTACGAAGTAACACGCTTTGCCCTGCCCGTGTCGCATACTCCGCTTATTGCGAAGCAACAAGCTTTGAAACACCCGTAACGCAAACTCCGCTTATAAAAGAAATTTCAGAATAACAAGGAGTATGATGCCGGGCAGTCCCAGAATTCCTGCGATCAAGGCAGAAATGGGATTAAGAGCCAGGGTGAATCCTAAAGGGCTACCAATAAGGTTAATGACCAATATGGCGATTCCTCCGAGGACACCGTTAATAACGAGCCTGAGAACAATCTTCAGAGGAAGGAGCATAGCCTTTCCCAGGGCCAGTATTATTAAAACCCCCGCGATCCAGGCCAATACAATAATTCCTCTATCCATTTGCCTTTCATTCCTTTCATGGGCATTATCATGTCAGACAGAGGGAAAAGAACATTTCCTGAGCATCTTTCCCCCGGTTGAATGACAGATAATCAAAAACGGCTTCTCACTATGGGTAAAGCTTGCACTTTAACCTTAAGGGATAGCCGTTTCCTTCATATTAGCATCAAGGCTTATGCCCTATTAAATTTATATACACGAGATATGCAAAACATTCATCCGAATTGGACAAATAGATCATTGTGCTTTGACTTCTTTAGCTTTCCTTAAAAGATAATCATAGCGAATTTGAGAGGCCTTAATGCGATAGGCATAGTAGTCAACCATATCCTTACTGTCCGCGCTCTCGAAATTAGCCAAAGCGTTCTGCCATTCCATATAGGCATCATGAATACTTTCGCTTAATTCCTTAAAGTATTCCTCTTTTTGAGCCAGACTGGCGGTTTCCTGCGCTTTGATGGCACTAAAACGCTTTAAAAGACTTGGAATATCGGATTTTTGTTTCATAATGATCTGTTCTGACATACTATCCTCTCCGTTCAATTATATGAGGTAGGGAAGCACCTTACGCAGAGTATAGACAAAAATCAGAATTATTATACCTGTCGTCTTGAGGCAACGACACGATTAATACCGGAAAGGTCTTTAAGAAAAAGGGTTTCCATGCCTTTTTCTAAAAAAAGAGCCTGTACGGGATAAGCTTGATCATAACCACATTCTACAATCATTATGCCATGGGGAGCTAAAAGACTGGGGGCCTTCTGTGCCAAAGCCCGGTAGAAAACAAGGCCATCATCTCCTCCTGCTAAAGCTGTGTGGGGTTCATAGTTCCTTACTGAGGGCATCAATTCTTCAACGTCTTTTGCCGGAATATAGGGCGGGTTTGAAACGATAAGATCATATTGGGGAGCCAATGCAGAGAGATCCCCTAAAAAATCTCCACGAATAAACCTAATTTGCTCCGACACATGATGGAATTCCCCATTGGCTTTGGCCGTTGCCAATGCTTGCTCAGATATGTCCAAGGCTTCCACCCTGCAAACGCTTACATTCTTAGCCAGACTTATGGCCAAGCAACCTGAACCTGTCCCCACATCAAGGACTCGATAGCCATCCTTCTCAGGAAGCGTAAACATTGGCTGATAAAAATAAGGTGACCCCTTCCCCATCGCCTTGAGGGCTGCCTCAGCCAAAATCTCAGTATCCGCCCTTGGGATTAAGACATGGGGATTCACCTTAAAGGAAAGGGACAAGAACTCACATTCCCCGGTAATATAGGCAAAAGGCTCATGGTGACCCCGCCTTTCCACAGCCGCCCAGAACAATTGAATCTGCTCTTGGTTTGGGCTTAAGCCGGAGTCCATATAGAGAGTCCCCAAATCCTTGCCAAGAACCCATGATAAAAGAAGACCGGCCTCTAGAGACGGGTCTTCTACATTTCGTTCTTTTAAATAAGTGCTGGCTTGATTCAATAAGTCCTGAAGGGACATACCTTCTCCTCTGCTTTTATTGACAATTGTCTTAAGAATCGGATGTTACGTCATCCTCTGTTGCAATGGCTTCATCCTCTGCAGCTTTATCCTCTGCTGCAACAGCCTCAGCCGATGCTGCGTCAACAACTGATTCCGGCTCCTTAACCATAACCGCTTTCATGGAGGCAATGGCCACTTCAATCATGGCGTCATCGGGCTCCTTGGTCGTAATTTTCTGGAGCATGAGTCCCGGCATGCTGATAACACGAACAAGCTTATTGTCGGTTTTTGCCGCAAGCTTTAATACCTCATAGGATATGCCTGCAATGACGGGCAGCAGGGCTAAGCGAAGCAGCATGTTGACAATGGGGCTGTGCCAGCCTGCAAAGGCAAATACAATAATACTGATGAGAATGACAATGAACATAAAGGTGGTACCGCATCGGGGATGCAAGGTAGTATGTTTTTTCACGTTTTCCACCGTAAGCTCTTCCTCATTCTCCAAGGCATAAATGGTTTTATGCTCCGCTCCATGATACTGGAAAACCCGCTTGATCTCGCTGTTTTTGGAAACCAGAAAAACATAGAGAATAAATAAGCAAATTCGAATGATGCCTTCAATGATATTGGCTATTATGGCTCCCCCACCGGTAGTCTTGTCAAAGCTCAGAAAATTGGAGAAAAAGTCCGCTATAAGGTTGGGAAGAAGCATAAAAAGTCCTATGCCAAAGGCCAGGGCAATGACCACAGAGCTGTAAAGCAAATAGGTCACATAATTGGCGCCCAGTTTTTTCTGCATCCAGAGGTCAAACTTGCTTTCCTTTTCATCCTCCGTAAAGTCCACCAGCTCAGCAGAGTCTAAAAGAACTTTAACTCCCGTAATCATTGATTCGAGCATGGAAACCGCACCCCGGATAAAGGGCAAGCCCAGTAATTTATTTCTTTTCGTAATCGCAATATATGTTTTGGTTTCAGTATATATTTCACCCGAGCTTTTTCTTACAGACATGGCCATGCGGTCGTTGCCACGCATCATGACGCCCTCTATCAGGGCTTCACCGCCAATATTGCTGCAGAACTTGGGCTTCATCCAGATTTCCTTGTTCATTACAATACCTTACCTTTTCGTTTTCTATTCTATGCACTATTATACAGAAGTAAACGAGAAGCCACAATAAGAACATCATGGGGAATGATGGAGACCACGGGTTTACACTTTATAAAGCAGTGCTGGAATAGAGCACAATTTTTATTTTATACCCTGTATAAAACCCAAAAAACGGTCAATACTGTTAATGACCTCACAATACATTTTGACCCCCTTTACTTGCCGGTATCACTACCGGCTCTTTTTTTGCCGATAGAGTATTTGATAGTTTATTAATTACAAAAGTTTATTCAATCTATTTGTCGGGGGTTGAGGTCTTGAAAAGATTTAAAAAGTTTTTTATTCTCCTATTGGTTGTATTCTTGTTAACGTCATCCTTGGGTATGACGACCTTAACCAGGTCTTACGCGTCAGCACTGGCAGCGCCTACCGATCTGAGTGTCGAGGTTTTTCAAACCAATGTCCAATTGACCTGGAAAAATAATAATACGGACTATTTCTACACGGTCATTGAAAAGAGTATTGATCAGGGAAATTTTTATCCCGTGGCTACATTATATAAGGGAACGACTCAATTTAAGGATTATTCCATTTCCAACGGCCATGTTTATACCTATCGTGCCCGTACCACATATGGCTCCTCCTATAG
>JAEYPI010000183.1 GCA_023410885.1 Bacillota bacterium | reverse complement strand
TCCCAGCCCAGCAGTACGCATGTGTAGCGCGCAGAAACCCAGGCCAACACAGAGGTTATGGTTGGATTATAGATGACGGCCATAAACCAACCCACATAGTAGCCATATTTGTTTCCAACAGCAGCTTCCGCATAATCCACTACGCCATTGACCTTCTCATATTTTGTCGCCATCGTTGCAAAGGTATAACTGCAGACAATCATAATAAGCCCAACGATACCCCATGCGGCAATCCCTAGAGGCATGTTTCCCCCGGTAGCTTTCAGTACAGCCTCTGCCTTAAAAAAGACGCCGCTTCCGATGACGATTCCTACTACCATAGCGATAGCCGTATATAGGCCGTACTTTTTCTTTAATTCATTCTCCATCTTGTCCCCGCCTTTAGCTGTTTTGTTATTTATTTTACTATAAGTCTTGAAAAAGAGATACAAATAATTAAAAAAAACGTCGAACCCTCAGGTACGCAATCCCCAATCAATACGCTTATAAGGGATTTAAAACGCTATATATTATACTGCATTGAGCTTGTATTTTCTCAACAGGCTCTTTATTTTTTCAATCGATTCTTTTTTAGGTGTAGGTGTATCCTCAAGCTCATATTTCATGTTGAGCTGTTTCCATTTATACTCTCCCATCTTATGAAATGGCAGGACTTCAACACGTTTGATAACGGTATACCTTGAAAGGTATTCAGCCATACGCTCTATATCCTCATCATTCTCGGTAATACCAGGTACCACCACATGCCGTATCCACACCTCTTTTCCGGTCTGCTCCAAGTAATCCAGAAGCTTTAAAACCTCCTCATTCCCTTTCCCGGTAAGATCCTGACACTTGGCAGTATCAATGGACTTAATATCCAGCAACACAAGATCGGCTTCATCAATGGCCTCTTTAGATACACTTAAAGGAATTGCCCCCGATGTATCTACGGCGGTATGAATACCATTGCGCTTGCATTCCTTGAAAAGCGCTGTAGCAAATTGAGCTTGCAAGAGCGGTTCCCCTCCGGACAGGGTTATACCCCCTGTCTTAATATAATTCTTATATCTCAGAATATCCTCCATGAGGTCGTTTACAGAGGTTTTTTTGCCCGCGTTAATCTGCCATGAGTCAGGGTTGTGGCAAAACTTACACCTCAAGGGACATCCCTGAAGAAAAATCACATATCGGATGCCCGGCCCATCAAGGGTCCCGCAGGTTTCGATTGAATGTATATAACCTTCCATTATTGCCACTCCCCTTTCACATTATCCCATGCCATCTATCACTTAAAATCTTTCGTGGAATGTCCTGTTAATAACATCCATCTGCTGCTCTCTTGTGAGCTTAATAAAGTTAACGGCGTAACCGGAAACTCTTATGGTCAGCTGCGGATATTGCTCCGGATGATCCATGGCATCCAGCAGAACTTCCTTATTCAATACATTGACATTGATATGGTGACCTCCGTCACTGAAATACCCGTCCATAAGGCTAACAAGGTTATCCACTCTTTCTTCTGCAACCTTGCCCAAGGCCCCCGGAACAATAGAGAATGTATAAGATATGCCATCCTCACTGTAATCATAGGGAAGCTTGGCAACAGAGGCCATGGATGCAATACATCCCTTGGTATCCCTCTTGTGCATGGGGTTTGCGCCCGGAGCAAAAGGCTCACCATACTTTCTTCCGTCAGGAGTGCTTCCGGTTTTCTTTCCATATACAACGTTGGATGTTATGGTCAATATCGACATGGTTGGCTTACTATCCCTATAGGTCTTATGCTTGCTTAATTTGGTCATAAACTTCTTAACTAGGTCTACAGCCATCTCATCCACTCTTGAATCATTATTGCCAAACATCGGGAATTCTCCCTCTATTTCATAGTCCACAACAAGTCCATTTTCGTTCCTTACCGGCTTGACCCTTGCATGTTTTATTGCCGACAGGGAGTCGACCACTACCGAAAGCCCGGCTATACCGCATGCTGATGTTCTTAATATTTCCTCATCATGCAAAGCCATCTCAATTCTTTCATAGCAGTACTTATCATGCATGTAATGGATGATATTCAGTGTATTGATATACAGCTTTGAGAGCCAATCAAGGGTGGCATCAAACCTATTCATAACTTCATCATAGTTAAGGTACTCAGAGGAAATCGGAGCTAATGCGGGGCCTACCTGCTCCCCATAAATTTCATCCTTTCCTCCATTGATGGCATACAACAAGGCCTTTGCAAGGTTTGCTCTTGCTCCGAAGAACTGCATCTGCTTACCAATCTTCATGGCTGATACACAGCATGCAATTCCATAGTCATCGCCAAATTTCTCCCTCATCAAATCATCATTCTCATATTGAATTGAGGAAGTTTCCACTGAAAGCCTTGAACAGAATCTCTTGAAATTTTCCGGCAGTCTGGGTGACCATAGCACAGTCATATTGGGCTCCGGTGCTGCCCCTAGGTTGATCAGGGTATGCATGAAACGATAGGTCATTTTTGTAACCATGTGCCTTCCGTCCACGCCTATACCGCCAAGGGACTCTGTAATCCATGTGGGATCACCAGAGAACAGCTCGTCATAGGAGGGAGTCCTCAAGAATCGAACCATTCTGAGCTTCATGACAAAGTGATCAATGAATTCCTGAATCTCTGCCTCTGTATATCGACCTTCAGCCAGGTCTATCTCTGCATAGATATCAAGGAAGTTTGACACCCTGCCAAGGCTCATGGCCGCTCCGTTCTGTTCCTTTACAGCAGCCAGGTATGCGAAGTAAAGCCACTGTACAGCCTCTTTTGTATCGGCTGCCGGTCTGCCTATATCATAACCATAGCTTGCAGCCATTGTTTTCAACTCATTGAGTGCCCTTATCTGTTCACTGATTTCCTCACGTTGCCTGATGACCGGTGTATTCATAATGTCAAAGACGTAATTTTTCATGGCCTCTTATTACTTGTCTATCACGAAATCCACACCATAAAGGGGAACTCTACGATAAACACCGATAATTCTTCCCCTGCCGTATGAATCCGGCAACCCTGTTATAATACCTGTATGTCTGGCTTTTTTCATTTCTTCGGTAAAAGCGTCAAACACACCATCATTGTGGGTTTTTCTGTATTTGAAAACCTTCTCAACCTCTGGGTCCATCGGCCTGTTGTACGCTTTTAAAGAAGACCTTACCATTCTGATTCCGCCGAAAGGCATGATGGCTCTTTTTAGAGGTTCATCGGTCTGAAGGCCGACTATCGATTCGATATCCTTATCGATGTAACCGGGTTCATGGGAATCAATTGTGGAAATAGTATGGGTATCGATATCCATTATTCCACCCTTGTTGCGCTCCTCTTTCATTAAATCTTTCACTTTGGCCCACAATTCGGATGTTCTTTGAGTCGGTGCTTCTAAAAAACTATCATCTCCGTCATAAGGTGTATAGTTTTTCTGAATAAAGTCCCTTATATCAACTTGTGCATTCCATTTACCGTTCTTAAATCTCTCTCTCATAATATCGCCCCCTTGGCTTTAATAGTATTTTTAGGACTATACATATCCCTAAAAGCATTATAAAATATAGTTGTTCGAGATTGCATATTGTATATTGTATACACTTTACACTACAAATTATAACGTATCAAGTGATGTTTAACAAGGCCCAATTTACAACCCTTATGAATTTTGTTATATACAACACTTGAGATAAATTCAATTGCTTACCATTTTAAAAAGGTTGGTTTCCGAAGAATCCAAAGCATTAGCTGTTCTGGTGACGTTTCTCCCGAATTTACTCCTTGTGTCCGGTAATTTTTCCTTTACATTTTACTCTTTCATTTTACAACTCCAGAATAAGGATGGTCGCCTGTTGCTGCTGAAACCTCGATCAATCCACCCCCCTTTTTTATTCTAATTTTTCAAAAGTATTCTTAACTAACAAAGCGTCTTTCTCTACCAGAGGTCCTTCTACAATTATGCATCCTTTGACGTTATAATCTTTTATAGCTTTTAGACACTCTGAATAGTTGAAATCACTTTCCAGTAAGGGAAGGTGGTTTCTCTCACCTTTTTCATTGTAGTTTATTCCACCCATGTGAATATGCATATCATCCAGAGCAGACCTACCCAACTTATCCAGCACATATTGCAGTATTTGTGCAAAATCATCATAGCCCTTTAAACAGCCATTCTGTCTTGCATGTATATGAGAAAAGTCGATACATAGCTTGCAGGAGCTTACTTCTTTACACAAAGAAACTAACTCCTCGAGTGTTCCAAACTGTGTTCTTTTTCCCGTAGTCTCAAGCCTATAATCTATATCTGTATGTGGAAGCTTTAACAAGTTATTTTTTATAGTATTATAAGCCGCCTCTTTTGAGTCCTTTAAATAAAAACCTGGATGAAAGATTAAACTTCTCCCCTTAACCTTTGATAACCCTTCCATTGCATTTACTAGTCTTTTAATTGACTGTTCCTGCTGTTCATATTCATTTGCATTAAGATTTATATAATGTGATCCATGGGCCGATAGATAAATAGCATTGTCTAGCTTCGCTTTTATTATTTTATGCTTATTTTTATCTGTAACATTGACACTTCTCACAAAAAGAAGCTCCATTGCATCAAGGCCTATTGTTTTTACATATTCAATACCAGAAGCATAGTTAATTTTTTTTGATCCACTGCCTATTGGTAAGCCTGATATTCCAAATAATAGTTTATCCATATTTCTTCCCTTACACTTTGCTGCAGTTGGCAAAGCCTTAATTTTCTCAAACCCATTAATACAGTTTTTATTCTCTCAAGCATGTACCCATTCATTCTAAAGTATACCAGAATAGTATATAATGAGTAATATAGCTTGATTCTCTATTTCTTTACCAGAAGAAAGCTAATACTTTAATGCAATAATTAAGTTATTCGGATCTAAGCTAATTGGTAACAAAATGATACAAAGGCAATGATAAATAAACACCTTTATATTAAAGTAGCTAAAGCGAAGAAAAATGAACTAAATATAAAATGAGGGAAAATAGCATGAATAAAACTCTGGTTATCTATGGGACCAAATACAGATCCACAAAGGAAATAGCCGAGAAACTTGCCCGGATACTGGGCCCTGCTGCTGTGGTCCAGGCATCAGGCTTTTCAGAAAAATATCGGAATTTTGATTCGGTATTAATCGGCTCTCCGCTATATGGCGAAATGATATTGCCGGAGGTTAAAAGCTTTATAACAGATCATATCGATTGGTTAAAATCAAGGAAAATTGCACTTTTTGCTGTTAGCCTGAGCCCGATATCACCTAAAAAATATTTTTCCGATATTATTGAACAGCTTGGTGACAGTGTCGTGTGGGTGGAAGCTTTCGGGGGCATCATGAATCCTGCGGCACTTGACCAAATTGATCATGCGGCACTCAGAAAGTTCTCAATAGCTGCTGGTATTGAACCTATCTACCATGATGCGCGCAATGATATATATCTGGCGGAAAAGGCGGTCGAACTTAAACGTTTATTGAAAAACACGCGGAATATGCCGGCAGATAAACTGATCAAGCACATCGAAGATTTCCTCTTGGCACATAACACATGCGTTCTCTGCACCGGTCATGGAGACATGGTACGTGCTACTCCAATAGAGTATGGATATATCGATGGGAAGTTCTACTTTTTAAGCGAGGGAGGCGAAAAGTTCTCTCACTTATTGTTCAACCCCTATATTTCTATCGCAGTGTACGATAATTACCAAGGTTTTAATGAGATTAACGGACTTCAAATAACCGGTAAAGCAGAAATAATACCTTTTGAAAGCAGTGAATATAACAGCATCGCATCGATAAAAGGTCTCGATTCCCAAAAGCTTTCCAAGCTGCCCGTTCCACTTAATATGTTCAAGGTGATACCGACTTACTTTGAATTTCTCTGTTCTAAAATTGGCAGAGAAGGATATGATATCAAACAAACAATAGCGCTATAGCTATTTTTTCCCTAAGCTGTTGTACACCGCCAAGGCATCGGTAATATTGTATTGCTCGGACTCATGGTTTCCTTTGGCTCCGGCTGTGACCAGAATAAATTCTTGATTACCTTCTTTAGCAAGGCTTGCGAGGCATAGTCCGGCCTCATGGGTATATCCGGTTTTCCCTCCTAAAATTTTCCCACCGTCAATACTTGGGTTGCTGAGTTTTTCAAACATGGTACTGTAAAAGGTTATGCCATCTGGGTGCTTATTGGTAGGTTGTGTGGAATAGCGAGTTGAAGTAAAAATTTCTCGGAAAGTATTATTTTTCAGTGCATAGCTTAAAAGAACAGCCAGATCCTTGACAGTCGTGTAGTGGTTTATATCGTGGAGCCCGGTCGTATTTTCAAAATGGGTGTTGTCCATACCAAGATCTTCTGCCTTTTGATTCATTATTTTTACAAAATTCTTCTCTGATCCCGCGATATGATCAGCAAGCCCAATACAGCACTCTGCGCCGCTTGGCAGCATCGCTCCGTAAAGCAAGTCAATTGCCCGGACTTTCTCGTCCGGTTGAAAGCCAGCCATTGAAGCATCTAACTTGTAGAGTTCCTGAAACATAGAATGAGAAAGTTTGATTTTATCCTGTAAATTGGGTAAATTCTCAATGGCAACCATTGTTGTCATCATTTTAGTTAAAGAAGCCGAATATATTTTTTCTTCGCTATTTTTCTGCATTAAAATATTACTATCTTCTAAACGGATCAAGATCGCATATGGGCTTTTCAACTTATCGGAGGATATAGAAGCAACAAAATCAGAAGCTATCTTTAACGAGGGAGATGGATTTATTCTGTCGTCAGGGGTTTTCTCAAATAAATAAGAAATGGCGTATTGATACGCAAAGACCGCTACGACTGCCATCAGCAGAAATGACCGCACTACTCTGAGTCTATTCGGTTTTCTTTTCAACGACGCATCATCCTTTCACAATAATAAGCCTGCCCAGCTTGCCATTTCATCCTACCAAACCCAGACAGGCTGTATTGGAATTTTGACTTATCAAAACCTTAAGAAAACCTTAAGGAGAACTTATTTTTTCACTAAGTCTACTTTGCTTTAGTGGATTGATAATAATGGTTATCACCTTTAGAGAGGAGTATCCAAGCTATGTAAGGCCAAATAGCCTGAAACTTCCTGCCTGCTAAAAAAAACACCCCTTTCCATGATTTTATTGTGTAATAGTGACCTGTATTTTTTAAGATACTAAGTTGTAATATGTTTATTAGATAAGGTACGTATTTAGGGGAGGTCTTTGTTTGAGCAAAGTAGTTATCAAAGAGTGTGAGAATTACAATACCCATAACCTTATGGAAAAATTAAATAGCGGGATGAATCTTCTGGGCGGCTGGGATTCTTTTGTTAAGCCCGGCATGAAGGTGCTCCTAAAAGTGAATTTAATCGGGCCAAAACCCTCCGAGTCCGCCGGTGTAACCCATTGTGAGTTTGTGAGGGCGCTCACAAAGATATTAAATCAAAAGGGTTGTACCGTGTGGATCGGAGATAGCGCGGGCGGTGCAATTGCCGGTATCTCTCCTACGGCGCAAAGCCTCGAAATATCCGGACTGAACAAGGTAGCCGCAGAGGAGCATGCGGTGATCAAAAATTTTGACAAGGAAGGCACGGTCGATACCGGAAGAAAATGCAGCTATCTGGATAAGCTCTATTTGTCAAAGCCCCTTTTTGAAGCCGATTTTATCATCAATCTGCCAAAGCTTAAGACGCATTCTGCCAATATTTATTCTGGTGCAGTGAAAAATGTATTCGGATGCATTCAGGGGCTAAGGAAAGCGGAATATCATAGGGTGGCACCTAATCCAAAGGATTTCGGCAATGTATTGGTGGATATCCATGAAGCCACGAAAATAGGCCTGCATATTATGGACGGAGTTATCGCAATGGAAGGTGAAGGGCCAACTGCTGGCGATGTTTATCAGGCTAATAAGATACTGATTAGTCAGGACCCGCTGGCTCTGGATACAGCCGCAATAAAAATGATTGGACTTGACATAAAAGATGTACCCATCATGCAGGCCGCTATAGAGAGGAAACTCGGGGAATCCGATGAAGGCAAAATTGAAATATGCGGGGACTATGATAAACCACCGCTTCTTCCAAACTTCCAGATCCCGAAACGATTTAAATCAAAAAAGCGAAAGAATGAGAAAGCGGTCGCAATGGTCATTGATTTGCTGAAAACCAGGCCGAAAATTGACATTAAGCATTGCAAGCACTGCAATACATGTGTAGACAGTTGCCCAGTTCATGCCATCGACAAAAAAACTAAAAGAATAGATTATTCCAAATGTATTGAATGCATGTGCTGTCATGAGCTTTGTCGATTTCAGACTGTTGAGCTGAAAAGAGTAAATCCTCTTGCGGATTTGGTAACAAAATTATACAAAGGCAATTATAAATAACCGAAAAAGCGTCCCGAACACTTTAAAATACTTTGTCTTAATAGTTATAATAGAACCACCTTATTGCAAGACGGGTTTTACTTTATTAATGCTTGTAAATGAGGTGGTTCACGTCTCCTTTAGCAATTGTGAGGTCCAGCCCTGTAATTTCAGCAGCAATCTCCGCTGCGGTTCATCATCACTGTAAACCTTATACAAAGAAGCCTCATCAGAAGGATTGTATAATATTACTGCTCCAAGATATTATTTTCTCATAATATAAGCTTACATCATCCTCATCCATTTCAGTTAGCTTTTCTCGATCCATACAGATGTTGAGTATCTCTTTATCAACCCCATCCAAACAATTTATTAGATCTCTTTTGCTATCAATATATTGGTTTTCTTCATTAAAATATTTGGCTTGTAAAATGAAAAAGGCCGACTTATAAAGTGCCTGCAAAACTTCGGTACTATTTCTATAGATGAAATTATGGCAGCATGCATGATAAAGATTGCATGCCCCTATTTTCACTGCGCGTTTTGCATCCTCTTTGTTAATTAGCGGTAACAAAAAGTCGAGACTTCCGTAAATGGGCCGGGTATCATAATAAAACTGAAATAAATCTGATTTCTCCCAATTCAAAATTTCACTTTCCCCGGAAATAAAGCCACAAGCCTTTTCTTTATAGGGCATTTGAGATATTATTTTGCGGTATTTTTTCAGGTTGTGCATATTCAGCTCATTTAGAATAACTACAATATCTATATCACTATTGTCATTCGCCTCGTTACGCCTATAACTACCCTGCAAACCAATAAAAACAACATCATCACCATATTCTTTTTTTATTTTAGAAACAATTTCATTCATCCAATCCTCTATTAGAAAAGTCATTTTATCACCTCATCTTTCTCTTATCCAATATCCACCAGCCGAACTTTTTTGCTCCATCGATACATCATCCAAGTTAAGGCGAGCAAAAGAGTCCCTGCGCCTAGCAGAATCAAGCCACGCCATTGTGTCGGCAATATAAGAAGCATAGCTACGGGAATCACAACACTGATAAACCCAATCATCATGGTTACAATCACTGCCCTGCTTTGCTTTACAGGTACCGTCTCCGACTCCCAGCTAAACATGGGCATTTTGATGTTAATGACAAGGCCGAGAACCGCTGTAAACAAATTATAGATCAGGGGTATAAGGATAAGCCATAAAAGATCAAGGCCTGTAGGCTTCAGCCCAATGCAAAGGAGAATCGTCGATAAGATATAGCAAGGGAGCGCAATGGTCAAGTTGACTAATATTTTACTTATAAAGACGATCTCCGAGTTGACAGGCAGGGTTTTGAGAACCCACCATTGCTTTCCTTCAATGGAGATTGCACTTGTTGTGGTGGGTGAAATAGCGCACACCGCAGCCAGCAAAAACGGAATTAACTGCATTTCCAACCCAGAGGGAAGGGTCAACTCCTTCAAAATCGCCTCAGTGCCAAAAATCAAAATAGCTAAAGAAATAAATACTGCCAAAAAATAACCGATGAATGTATTGACCACATAGATACTCGATGCAAAATAGCGCCGGAGCTCCTTGCGGTATAGTGCCACAAGGGACGAACGACGGCGTTGTTTTCCCATGATATAGTTTCTCTTGGCCGCATGGCTATTTAATGCCGTACAGATAGACTTAAACTTCCACCCGATGATGGCGGCAAATACGCCAAAGAAAATGACGGAACCCACCGAAAATAAAAGGTAGCTCCCCCAGTTTGCCGCCCCTATACTATCCGAAAACCAGACAGCTGGCGGATAAAGGCTTCCAGCTTGGGTTAGGGCAGTGGAAATCATCTTTACAAGCTCCACATCGGTGGTTTCATTGCCTTTTGGGAGCAGCAAGGGTGAAAGAAGGGGAATAAGCACCACCAAGATCGAAAGGATGATAACGGCAAGATTTTTGTGCTTCATGCGAGAGGAAATTCCATAAATCAGTGCTCCTAAAATCATGGCAATGGTCATGGGAATCAGGGGCAAGAAAAATGCGCCCAATAGCATCATCAGATAAAAGGAGAGCTCAGGTTTAAGGAAAATGCCACTGACCAGGGTTCCTGGAAAAAGCACAAGAAAGCTCAGTGCTGCATTAAAGAGATACATCGTCAAAAGACGGCTGATAACGATAGCAGTAGCTCTAACCGGCAGCACAATGGTATTATCATAGGTTTTCAAATTAAAGAGGACCGGTCCTGCCTGGAAAATAGTAAACATCAGTATTACAACAGATGTCACGGCCGATAGATACAGTGGAATAATATCCGCAACCCCCACTAGGATAAAGCCGTAAGCCAACCCTCCAACATAAAAGCCCATCAGCAGAATGAGAAAGACATAGAGGCAAGCCATTGAAATCAGGCGTTTTCTTTTCTTTGGATCACGGCTGTAGCGTACCTCGTTGATGCCAAACAAATTACATAGCTGCAGAGCTGAAAGCAGTTTAATCTGTTTCCACATGGGTCACCACCTCCATAAACACAGACTCCAGCGATTGGCCCTGGGTCAGCTTTTCGGTCTCACCAAAGACCACAAGTTCGCTGTTTTTGATGATTGCGATCTTGTTGCAAAGCTTCTCGGCCACATCAAGAACATGGGTGGAAAAGAAAATCGCACTACCCTCCCGACATAACTCGCGCATGGTCTCCTTGAGTATGACCGCTGCCTTTGGATCAAGTCCCACAAAAGGCTCATCCAAAATGAGCAGCTTCGGACGGTGTATCAGTGCGGAAATAATGGCCAGCTTTTGCTTCATACCATGAGAGTATGAGGAAATCAGATCACCAAGAGCACTTGTGATTTCAAAGGCATCCGCATATTTTTTGATTGCAGCTGTTCGCTTCTCATCGGACACATCATAAATATCAGCGATAAAGTTGAGGTATTGAATCCCGGTCAAATATTCATAGATATCCGGATTATCCGGTATGTACGCGATGAGGGATTTACAGAGAACCGGCTCCCTTACAATGGAATGTCCATCTATGAGTATCTCCCCTTCTTCAAAGTCAATAATACCGGCCACACACTTGAGCGTAGTCGTTTTTCCGGCACCATTGTGTCCGATGAAGCCATAGATATCTCCCGACTCTACCATTAGATTCAAATTTGAAACCGCTTTTTTACCGCCACTGTATGTTTTGGATAAATTTCTTATAGCAAGCATGCTCATTCTCCTTTACTTTCGGTATTAACCGGTGCTGAGATAAACAGAAGATTCCTCGGCTTTCTCCCCGCTTCCGGCTTATTGTGAATATATTCGTTGTACACCTCTCCGATTTTTCCGAGCATTTCCATGAATTCCCCATCGGAGAGCATCAGCGTTGAGGAAGACACGCTTAACATGTCCTTTTGAAGGTCAAAATCGTCCTTAGCAAAATACGTCATAAAAGAGGTCATAACCGACATAAGCGTATTGGAAACCAATTGGGCCAAATCCTTTTGGGAAAGCTCGCCAAGGGGCCGCGCCACAAGCGCGTAAGTCTTCTGCACCGTTCCTCTCACCGCTTTTTCCTCGACGACCTCAATGCAGCCTGCATCCAGAAGTGTCTTAATATACCTATAAAGACTGGGCTTTGAAATATCGGACAGTTCCGCCGCGATGTCATTCACTGTTCCGGTTTTGTTTAATATCAGGTACTGTGCAATTCTCTGATTGACCGGATTCATAATCACCTCAACAAATGATTTGTCCAAATGCCAACCTCCTCGTCATTTATTATCAATTTAAATAATATTCTCATTTTTGATAATAGTCAAGAGCATCCAATCACATGGTTCAAGGGTGGTTAAAGGGTGGTTCAAGGGGACGGTTCTCGTGGGTGGTTCAAGGGGACGGTTCTCGTGCACCATTTACCTACGAATGGTGCGCGAGAACCGTCCCCTTGAACCTCATGCCTTGAACCTGCCCCTTGAACCTGCCCCTTGAACCTGCCCTTGAACCTGGTCTCCATCATTCAGTCGTCAGACATCGTCCTGTCAAGAAGGCAGAAGCGTCCTACCTCTGCTTGGAGGGAAGCTGCCAGAGAAGAAAGCTCTTGACTTGCTGCCGAGCTTTCCTCTGCGGTTGATGCATTGAGCTCGACGACCGCTGAGACTTGAGAGATTCCCTGAGAGATTTGTGTAATAGCCGCTGCTTGCTCAGCTGAAGCCGCCTCTACTCTGCCGATGCTTTCGGCCACCTGTTTAGCCTTCTGAGCAACATCGGTCAGCATTTTTGAGGTTGTCTCGGCAAGAGCTGCTCCTTGAGCCACCGATTCGGAGGACTCACGAATCAAACCGGCTGTTTGCTTAGCTGCCTCCGCGGATTTAGCAGCAAGGGTACGAACCTCATCGGCAACAACGGCAAAGCCCTTTCCGGCTGCGCCTGCCCGAGCTGCCTCTATGGCTGCGTTCAAAGCAAGAATATTGGTCTGGAAAGCAATTTCTTCGATAAGCTTTGTAATATTACTGATCTGATTGGATGAAACAGCGATTTTGTCCATTGCGGCTGTCATCAAGGCCATTTGATGAGCACTAGTCTGCACACCGTCATTAGCCTGATTCACATACTGGGTGGCCTGTCTGACAGACTCTAAATTCCTGGCATCCTGCTCAGCAACCTTTACAATACTTGCCATTAATTCTTCTACTGAGGATGCCTGCTCGGTCGCGCCGGAAGCAACTGCTTCGGCCCCCGCTGCAATCTGAGCTGCTCCGCTATTGACCTGATTGGAAGAGGAATCAATAGCAGACAGCGTGTCATTAAGAGAAGCCAAGATATTTTCCAAAGCATTTTTGAGCGGTGCAAACTCACCTCTATATTCTACAGCACTCGAGGTGGTAAAATCGTTCTCAGCCATGGCTGTCAAGACAGCAGAGATATCACCGATGTACGCTCGCAATTCGGTAACGGTTTCACCAAGCGAGACGGATAAGCGCGCCAGCTCATCCCGTCCCTTAACCGAAGTCACCGGCGTACTCAAATCGCCCCTAGCCAACTGCTCGAGGCGCTGGGTAACGTTAATGATGGGCTTGGTAATGGAGTTTGAAAAGCGTAGAGCCAATGATATGCTGATCACAAGAAGGATGATTACGGCCAGAAAACACCAATTCATAGCTTGGTAAATATTGGACATGATTTGGCTAACCGGCACGCTTACTGCCACTGACCACTGTTCCGGGCCCTCAATAGGAGTAAAGCCATAAATACGGGGAATACCCTCATAATCGGTATAGGCAATACCCGTCTCACCTGCAATCATCCGCTGTATGGCTTTGGATACAGATTCTAAGCTTGGGTCCTCCTTTGCGTTATCTATAAAATTGGTCATGGCTTCTATAATGGCCGTATCCGGATGGGCGACCATGACACCGGTTTTGTCCACAACAAAGGCATATCCACCGTCACCGATTTTAATATTACGGATGATTTCACTAAAGGTATCATAGAGGATACCCCCATACAAAACGCCTTTATATCCGCTCCCGTTATTGATAGGGGTGGCCATCATAATGGTCACGGTACCATCCACCATGTTCACCAGGGGGCTTGACATGAAGGTCTCTCCGGCCATCGCCTTTTGGTAATATTCACGCTGTGAAATATTACTGTTACGCGTGGTTTGCCCCTGGCTGTCTGCAAGAGCCAGATACTGAAAACCGGTACGTTCGGCAAGCTTTGCCAAAAGCGCATCTCTGTTACCGGCATCGGCCTGTGTAATTTCATTTAGGGCCGCGGCCAATTCCAGTTCCTTTCTAAAGCTCTGAATTTGGTTATGAACGGCGTGGCTATATGAAATGGACAGCGCACTGACATCCTCCTCAAGCTGTGTACTCATATTATTGTAAAATATGAAGAAGGAAAAGCAGGCAATGACAACGGCCGTCACAAAGATTAGTGTTGAAATGAACAAATTCATTTTGATCTTTATAGATTTCATAGTCATCTTCCTTTTCTTTATTGTAGGCTTTGTGTAGCAAGAAGGGGTTAGTATTTTCCTAACCCGGTTGCCGGTGGTGGGGTGCTGAATTTCACCTTAGGGATTTCCGGTTTCAGAACAGGGAAATCCAGCTTAGCTCGTTCCAACCGGGTTTTGACTTTGAATTTGCTTACTTCCTCGCGCAAGGTAATGGCTTGGGCCGACATTTCTTCGCTTGTGGCAGAGTTTTCCTGGGCTGTTGCCGCATTGGTCTGCACCACCGAGGAAACCTGTGCCAGGCCCTGCTTGACCTGTTCAATGGCAGAGGCTTGTTCTGCGGAAGCTTGATCAATACGAAGGATACTTTCATTGACTAGCTTGGCTTTATCACCAACCTGCTCAAGAATTTGTGCTGTTTCTGCGGTAATTTCCATTCCTTTTTTGACGGAAGCCGTAGAAGCCTGAATCAATTCAGAGGTCTGCTTCGCAGCCTCAGCCGATTTAGCGGCTAAATTACGCACCTCATCAGCTACTACCGCAAACCCCTTTCCTGCACTTCCAGCCCGGGCTGCCTCAATGGTGGCATTGAGGGCAAGAATATTAGTCTGAAAAGCGATATCCTCTATAGCCTTTGAAATGAGCGTAATTTGATCCGATGCAGAGCCAATTTCCGTCATGGCATCGGAGAGCATTTTCATATGGGCATTACCTGTATGGACGCCCGCACCGGCCTGTTCGACAAACTGGGTTGCCGTCCTGACACTAAAGGAATTTTCAGCCGCCTGCTCGGCAATTTGACTGATGGTAACAGTTAGCTCCTCAACGGAGGAAGCCTGCTCCGTGGAACCAGCCGCAAGGCCCTGGGCTCCGCTTGCCACTTGTTCCGCTCCCATACTAACCTGTTCCGATGCCGAACTGATGGTATGCATGGTTTCATTAAGTCTGGACACCGTGGTTTCCATGGTCTGCTTAAGCACTGCAAAATCACCGGGATAATCTAAATCTACTTTTAGCCGCAGATCGCCTTGAGAGATTTTTGTAAGCTTCTCAATCACATCACCCATTATGGTGCTTTGCAGCCTATTGGATTGCTGAATAAGCTTGGCCATGGTACCAAGCTCATCCCGGCTCTGATAATGGATTGCGGCATCCATATTTCCCTTTGAAATCTCTTCAAATACACTTACAATTTCTTTAACCGGCGTCATGATGGAGCGTCGGATGGCCAAAACTACAAGAATGGTAAAAATAAGAGATAACCCTATGCAGATCGTCAAAAGCAGCCAAGCCGTATCTTCAGTAGTTTTTGCATCAATCTGCTGTTGGGTGGCTTGGCTGTCAGCAGTTTCTGAGAAGCTGATGAGCAGCTGAGCAGCCTGATCGAAGGTGGGTCCATATTGATTGGTAAACAAATCATGGGCCTTTTGCAGATCGGATGAGGACTGGGTCAGCACCAGCTCGCCTATTTGCCTTCTAATGGCGCCAGCCTGATCCAGAAGCGTTTTGACCTTTTCAATTTCTTCATTCTGGTCTGTATTTCTTTGATTATTAGCATATTGGTCCAGGGTTTGAAGTAATGCTTCTCCATCCTTCTGAGCCAGCTCAAGGTTGCTTTGCTTTTCGGCAAGTGTCTCTGCACTAAAAGCTAGCAGCACATAACGCTGTGCCGATACCATATCCCTCCTCATGGCCCAAATACCCGTATTATTGGGCACTGTATATTGCCCATACAGCTCCACTTGAGTACCAATGCTGCTTATGCTGTAAAAGGACATGCCTATGGATAAAAGCATAAGCAGGAGTACAATACCAAACCCAACAATGAGCTTCATACCAACGGATAGGTTTTTCATAAATAATCCCCCTAAATTTTTTCATACGACATCGACCGTTTTTACTTTCTTCGGTCGACGAAAACAAGGTCCATAAACTCAGAAGCCGTAATTCTCATAGGTGTCTTCCCAGTCTTCTCAAAAATCAGATAATTACCATCGGTTCTTACATTCCTAAAATGATCTTTATCTTTTAAGCCCCCAAAGCGCACCGTGTTCAGCCGAGGGCGAAAATCAAACTGAATGGTTGCTCCGGTTGTCATGACCACCTGCAGCTGGTAATCATGGAGCGCATAAACTTCCTTAAAGTAACCGTCATTGCTTTCTTCAAGTCCAGTAAGTCGAAAAGATAAATTAACAGGTTTTCTCATACTACATTTTGTAGTAAAGGTTCTCTTCTTTGGCTTAAACAAATCCCCATCCAGCGCCGGGACATCCAGACACAGCAGCTGGCTGTTTGGATTGTCCTCCATCCCCTCTAAAAACACCGCCAAGGCCTGTCCGCCGTCCGCCATGATGTCTGAGCTCCCAAATTGATTCCGTAATCTATCCACCGTTATTCTGGCACTTCGCTGGGATCCCGAAATTAGGATTTTCATGGTGCATCACTCCTTCATGTAGACTGCGGGCATGATATATTTATAGGGTGTGCGAGCGCGGTTCAAGCCTTCTGAATGTCCGATGAAAAGGAAGCCTCCAGGTTCTGTAATGTCGTAAAGACGTTGAATAAGCTTTTCCTTTGTTTCACTGTCAAAGTAGATCATGACATTCCTACAGAAAATAACGTGCATGTTCTTCCTAAACGGAAACTTCGGTGTCATCAAATTTAGATTACTAAAGATCACTTCTTTTCTTATTTGCTCAGAAAGGATGCTACGTTCAGTATCATAGGCGTTAAAGTACTTCTTTCTCCATGCTCCGGGAAGATCAGCAATATGATCATTGCTATAGATACCGGCCTTTGCGGTAGCCAGCGCTCCCTGGGATAGATCGGTAGCCAACAGCGTTGTATCCCATTCACTCTTGTGGACACCAAAAAACTCATCAATAAGCATGGCCAAGCTATACGGCTCTTCTCCTGTTGCACAGGCCGCGCTCCATATGCGAAGGTCCTTATCCCTCACAGTATCCGCCAATCGCGGAAGGACCATTTGCTTGAAAAACTGAAAATGGGCCGGTTCGCGCATGAAAAAGGTATAGTTTGTTGTAATTCTATCCAACATAATGGAAGCAGCCTGGCCGGAACAATCCGATTTCACATACTCCAGGTAGTCAGTCAAGCTGTCCATATTCATAGAAGCAATGACACTGCCCAGTCTTCCTTCAATTAATGTTTTTTTCTCGCTTTTAAGGTGTATGCCATAGTGGGACTTAATATAGCAGGCAAACTGCTTAAATTCCTGTTCATGTATAGCTATCATGTTCCACCACCTTATCGTATGGAGGCCTGATATACGCCTTTTTGCCTATCAAGCTGAATGTGCGCTTTGTCTATCTCAGGAGAGGGCGTCGATCGTCTCCCTTTCCTCGTCAGTCAAGAGACGCTGACAATCTAGGAGAAGCTCTACACTGCCCCCTGCTTTGCCAATTCCCTTAATGTATCTTTGCCCACCCCTATTGATTTCAGGTGGAACCGCAATCTCCTCCTCGGGTATGGAAATCACTTCAGAAACACTGTCTACGACGAGACCTATGGAAACCTCGTTGGTGTCCAGCACAATAATGCAGGTTCGTTCATCGTATTCTCTTTCACTCTTTTTGAATCGCAGACGCGCATCCATCACCGGAATAATCTTTCCCCGTAGATTGGTAACCCCCCTCACATATTCCGGCATTTCAGGTACCTCCGTGATGGGCTGGATACCTATAATCTCGGTGACATACCGTATTTCTATACCATACAGCTCTTGACCTAAAGCGAAAATCAGGTATTTCCCTTTCAGAGTATCCTCATCCTCAAGGGCTATCAGATTCAATAAATCGGTTTGTGCCATTTTATGCAGCCTCCTTCTTTGTTTTATGACCTATGCATTCAACAAGCCACCGATATTGAGTATGAGACTAACACTACCGTCACTCAATAAGGTACAGCCCGCCAAGCCTTCAACCTTTTTTATATTTTTCATATAGGCAGGAAGGGCCTTGACCACAACCTGATGCTGACCGAGAAGCTCATCGGCGAAAAGACTCAAGCATCTTTCATCCTGTTCGATCATCAGCATGATACCTTTTGTTAAATCCATAGTAACGGATTGCACCCCAAAAAGCTTATGAAGACGAAGGACGGGATAGCATTCGCCCCGTACCATAATCATCTCGTTGCCCTCCGGATCCTGAAGCAGATTCGTCGCCTTTGCTTGGAAGGTTTCCCGGATGGACGTTGTAGGCAGTGTATATTTGGCGCTTCCCACACGAATATTCATGCCGTCGATGATCGCCAATGTTAGGGGTATTTTAAGTGTGGTAACGGTCCCCATACCCTCCGTACTTTCAATGGAGACAGATCCGCCAATAGACTCAAGGTTTTTGGTAACGACATCCATGCCTACACCTCGGCCTGAAAATTCCGTTACCTTATCGTTGGTTGAAAAACCAGGTGCAAAGAGCAAATTGTAAACCTCCTTGTCAGTCAACTCCTGCTCAGGCTTTTGGATAAGTCCATTTGCACAGGCCTTCTTTATAATCTTGTTGCGGTTTATGCCCTTGCCATCATCCTTAACAAGGATGAGAACATCGCTCCCGGCGTTCTTTGCCTCAAGGGTAATACTCCCCACTCTGGCCTTCCCTATGGCTTCACGCACATCGGGGTCCTCAATACCATGGTCAACGGCATTTCTGACCAAATGCATCAGCGGGTCGGAAATATGTTCTATAATGTTCTTATCCACCTCTGTCTCTTCACCGACAAGGACCAGCTCAACCTCCCGGCCCAATGCTCTACTCATGTCCCGCACAACCCGATGCATTTTATGAAAGGAGAGTGCAAGGGGCACCATCCGAACTGACATGACCATGTCCTGCATCTCACTTGTGATTTTTCTGAGCTGTCGTGCAGCCTTATAGAAGCTGTTTAGGGGCAGTCCCTTCAGTTCGGGATTTTGGGTGACCATTGCCTCCGCGATCACCATTTCCCCCATGAGATCCATCATCTTATCCAGCTTTGCCACATCCACACTAATCAGACTTTGCTGGGGACTTTTTGTCTCGGAGGTCCCATGGTCTACAGCTTGTGTGCTCGTCATGTGCCGATGTGCCATGGGATGTGACACCTCCGGGCCATGAGAATTATGAGCTGGATAAGGGTTATGGCTATCAGATAACAGGTTTAGCTCCAGATCCCGAATAAAAGCAATTCTCGAGAAGAAATCCAGCAGCTCCTGCCTGCTTTTATCTGTTCCGAAGGTCAATCTAAACCCATTTTTCTGAATAATTTGCGCACTTTCATAATCTATAAGCTCCTCAGGAAGATGGAACAGGACCATTGCAAATTCCTTGAGATGATGGACGATAGAAAAGGCTCGGATATTCTCCATTTCACAGCCATTTTCAAAAAAGATGAGCACTTCGTAATGTATAGGATAGGGTGTACCACTGTAGTTAGGGCTTGTAACATCGGGGGGTGAAGCAGGTTCTTGCTGCTGGCTGGGCACGCAGACATCTCCAGACTTAACCACCCCCAAGAAGGCCTCAATATTTTCTATCAAAAGCGATGGATCACCATCCATAGGCTCTGCCTTTTCTATTTTTTCAATTTCACCCTTTATGAAATCCACCCCGGCCAGCACATAATCTGAGAGAAGGGCACAATCCATATCCTGTGGCTTCTCCTCACGGATGAAATAAAACAAATCCTCCACCGCATGAGCCAAGGCTGCAATGGTATTGTAGCGCATCATGGCAGAAGACCCCTTAATGGTATGCATGATTCTAAAAATTTCGCTCACCGTTTCCGGGGTAAAGCAGCTGTTCTTTTCAATAGACAAAATGCTCGTTTCAAGCTGCTCAAGATTATGTATGGTTTCATAAATATAGGCATCCAGCATGGTTTCATTTGAATGGCCTGTGTTCAAAGTAAGCCCTCCCTTCCCCCTAGAACCCTTACTCTTTTTATGTAGGGCTTATTGCCTTACCCGCTTTATTTGCAGGCCGGCGCACAAAAGGGGCAAAAAAAATCTACCGTAAGAAGAATACAGCAGATTTTGGTTTTACTCATACCCCATTATGTAGTAAATTTAGTTTTTTAGAAATCTTTTGCGCTGAGCTCCCCTTTAGAGTGAACATCCAGCTTGCGATACACACTACGCAGTGTTGCCCGGACAGTCATTTCCGATATAAACAACCGTTCGGCAATCTCCTTTGCACTAAAGCGAGACTTGGCCAACTGGGCGATCTCCCGTTCTCGCGGAGTCAGAGGAGACTTGGCTTGGTGAAGTGCCTTTTTAATCATTGCCTCCCCCTTTTTCTGCCGCTGGCAAAGGCTCCTAAGGGCATCAAAATGGTTGGTCACCTCATTGTTCTTAGTGGTTTCAAAGGCATGCATACTTAGCTCCGAAAGAAATTCCCGCATGTCGTCTTGTTGGGCAAAGGGAAGATAGATTCTATCGGGAAGCGCAAGCTCAAGGGCTTCCATCAAATACGCCCGAGCTTCAAGAGGGTGCCCCTGATTCCGTTTTGCTAAAGCAAGCAATATAAGCTGATAGACTTGGGGCATCATGTATTGCATATTGCCGGTGGGGCATCTGGAAGCCTCCAACGCCTGCTGGCAGATACCGTAGAATTCATTATAGCGCTTATCCAATAATAACAGCGTTAGGTGCAGTAATTGAGCCATAGGCACAACGGGGTTGTACAACACCTTCTTAATATTCTCCATATCATAAAGCCAGGATGCAACATCGTCCTTTACACCAAGAACCAGGCTGATGATGGACATACAATGCTCCACCATGCGCAGTACATAGAGATCGGAATTTTCCTTGGCAAACCCTTGTATGTTCTTGATGGCATTGAAATAACCCTCTTGGTTTCCTCTTAAAATCGCGATTCGAGCCAGCACCAGCTCTGCACAAAGGCAAATACCTGTTTGATGAGAGCTGTTCGCATCATAAAGGGCCTTATGACACATAATCTCAGCCTTCTCATCCTCTCCCCGCATGAGCAAGGCCTCAGCTCTTATGACAAACCGGGCCCCGTCGCCATGACCTCGTGCCAGGCGATGATAAAAGGACATCCCTTCGAACATTTGCTCCACCGTATTGTCCAACTCACCGGATTTTCTCCAGAACATGTTAAGAACCGAGGTTGTGGCAAATAACCAAGGTGTATTCAGCTTAATCATTTCACTAGGTTTGCCTAAGATATCCCACGCTTTTTTTTGCCCCTCAACAATCCGTGAGACATGGTTAAATTCACCCAAGGCTACCAAAAGGACATATTCCCCATGAGCCCTGCGGAGCTCCTCTGTTTGCATCCCATTTGACGTCTGAACAACATGGTCAAGTAATTGGCATAGCCTGTGATAAGCATCATGCTGTCCGTTCATCAGGGTGTAATAACCCAAAACAATCATAGTAAAGGGATATTTGCACAGAATTTCAACCGGGCACTCATTGACGATCGCTACTATCAACTCGGACTGTAATTTTTCTTTCTGGTTGTCCAAATATTCACGGCTGAAGGGCAAGGATAAGATGGCTTCAAAGTCCTTTACCTGATAAAAAAAGTGAGTGGCCGAGCGGTATTGGGAGAAAGCTGCATGGGCATGGCCGGCTTTTTTCAAAACCTGATGCTGATAATCCTGCGACTGATAATGATAAAAGCGGGTTCGCAAATAATCCAGCAGAATACTGTGAATGGTGAATTGGCCTTTATCCGGAAGGTACCGAATAAAGACGTTACTCTTGAGCAAATCCGCCAGATTGTCCGGTAACCGGTCTTGTCCGATGAGAATGGCCGCTTGGTTATACGTAAAGCTCTCCATGACAGAAACGGAAAGCAGAAAATCCTTTTCATCCGTCGATAGTCTGTTCCAGATTGCTTTTTCCACCAATTGCTCAATGTCGGCTGTATAATCAAAGGAACCCGTCTCCTTGTAGTTCATCATTTGAAGACATAGCGCTGATATCCAGCCCTCCGTATTCCGGTAGATGCTTTCCAGCTCAGTGTCGGACAATCGGATGCCTTCCATACGAAACAGGCTGGCAGTTCCCTCCCTGTCGAAAAAAAACGCCGAGGCACCAATCTTATGAATCAGATGATGATGAACGGAGATATGTTGTCTAGCTTCCAGCTGCTGAGTAATAATAATCAGATGGAGGTTAGGATTGCCATGCATGGCAAAAACATTGATTAAATCCCGAGGAATTTCACAGTTCACAAGCTGATAGTTATCCATCACTAAATAGGTCTCAGTTTGGCAGTTCAATTCTCTTAGATAGGCGGTAATATAGAAAAGAGTGTCCCAAGTAGGCATCTTTAGGTTTTTCATATCATTAGCCGCTTTTGCATTAATGTTTTCAAACAGCTCACAAATTCCAAGCCATGCCATAAAGGCAGGTTCTCCAAAGCAGGTATACCAATATTCACAGGCACCTTGGGGCAGATTTTCCTTTAAATATTCTCTGATTACGGTTGTCTTTCCAAATCCGGACGGTGCCTCGACAATGGTCAAGGGATGGTGCGCAATCAGCGCCAGCTGTCGCTTAAGCTTATCTGAAAAGTAATAGCGCTGCTGATGTTCTATCTTTTTACCCATCCAATTCCTCCAGTTTGGGGGAGGATGCTCAAGCAGTTTGTAGCACTAGGGATATTAATAGTTAAAGCCTCCTAGGGCTGATCTTTCAGGAAAATTCTGCTCTCTCTTTTCGGTGTTTCCCTTGTCTCATTTTTACTTTTGTGTAACGGTTCCCCCCCAATACACTAATAGAACCCATTACAGCTTAGATCATCCAAGTATATTAAGTATAAATTACCACTTTAATTGAAAAAACAACAAAATTTTTTCTTACTTTAAGGTTTTATACAGATCCTTCAGTTTTCTTCTCATTAATCTGCCCCCCAATTGCTCAACGAAACGTCCGACAATGAACTGCGGGAAGCGATCAAGGATGTATCGTGGTCTATTCCTGCATGCTTTCATGTCCTGAATCGGCACTCACCTGATCGTTGATGACTCCATGACTACCAGAGACCTGTCTTTCTAACCTATGCGATGATGATGCTCATGAGCCTTAATTTGCTTGCCATGGTCATGGTTATGATTACCATATCCGGTTCTTCGGCAGAGCGTATTGTGGAGGTATTGGAAGAGAAGAGTACCCTCGTCAAACAATTCCTGATGATAGTGGCGATACCTTTTTCAATGACTTCCAGTGCCTCGATAACGTTATGAACTATTGAAACAACATCCATGTTTAGCTG
>JAEYPI010000070.1 GCA_023410885.1 Bacillota bacterium | reverse complement strand
GGAATGATCTTACCCCTTAAGTTTATAACACCCTTCACATAATCAGGCATCTTAGGAACATGAGTAATGGTCATCAAACCAATAATCTCTTTAACTTTTAAAATAGGAATCCCATAAATTTCCTCCCCCAGTAATAAGGTAAGAAACTTGTTTTGACTAACCGCCATTTTTGCACCCCCTGAAATTTAGCACATCCTCTTCTTTTCTTTGTATCAGGTCTTTACCACTGTATACCAATACAAAAACACGGAGATTAAAAAAATTTCAACCTCGCACCGGCCCTTATATTACATAGGAAGATCCTTCCTGTTGCCTCTTTGCTGAAACGCAGATATAGGCCATAATTCGGAGGCACGACCACTAGATCTGCTTTGCCTGCCAGATTGCTTCACCTGTCTTTATCCCATATTTTTTCGCTATTATGTTCTTTGTTAATATTATTCCATGCCTGTGCTCAACTGAACCGCCTACAGCTACAGGTTTATCTCTGATATCAGGATTATACAGACATTCCACACTGGCATAAAAGCTGTTCAGATCACTGTGTAATATAACTCGCTCCATTACTTATCCCTCTAAATCGAGCTTATGTTCGTATTATCATTTAAATCCAGAAGAATTTTTTGTAAATGACAAAAATCAGAGGGTAAAAAATTGCCTCTATATAAGCTGAAGGGTTTTAAGTATGTATATCCACAAAAACATGGTGACACTTGAAAAAATAGTGGTGAACATGATGATTTTACCAGCAAGATCATCGTCACTTTTCATCGCCTTAGCCATAACAAATGAGGAAACGGCTGTTGAAGAGCCAAAGATAAACAGAAGAGCGCCAATCTCATATTTGGTAAAATCAAAGAAAAGTATTGCCGGAACGATTGCTAGAAGAGGAGATAATATAAGCTTGAGGAAAGAGGAGGATATGATAAGACAGGGCTTTTTGAACAGGCTGTTGATCTCCAGCTGACCTCCCAGGCCGATCAGGGCCAAGGGTGTAGCCATTCCAGCCAGCTCATCTATGACATTGCTTGCGAAAGACGGAAACTTAATGCCTGATAATGATACTATAACACCTAATATAGCGCCCAATATGATCGGATTTTTAATTACCTGAGGTACAATAGTCCTGAAGCTGACTTTGTTATTGCCGGGCGACATGGCGGTAAGGATAATGATCGAAATAGTATTGAAGACTATCGACGCGAATGGCAGAAGCATTATGGTAGGCATACTGCCCGTATCACCGAACAGATTTATAGATAGGGCTACCCCGATCAGAACGCAGTTGCTGCGGTAGCTTCCCTGAACAAACGCGCCGCAGGCGGATCTATCCTTGATAAATCGAGGCACGATAAGGCAGAGTAATATACCTGATATAATAGCGATGGAAACCCCATAGGCTATAAATATCGGATTTAAATTTGATGTGATATCTATCTGATAGATCTGGCGGAACATTACCAGAGGAAACAGATAATGAAAGACAAAATCACTCGATGTATTTATAAATTTCTGATCAATGACCTTTTTCCTCCTAAGAAAAAAACCAAGCATGATCTGAATGAAAACCGGAGCTATCGAACTGAAAGCAAATATTATATTTTGCACCTATTAAGCCCTCCTGAAAAAAAAACCTCGAAGTTTACACTCGAGGGATCATTATATCATATCACAAGACATGCAGATATCACTTAAATTTAACAGATGATAAGTCTGCCATAAATTATAGTACGGATTTTGAGATCAAGTTATAGGAGCGGGATTAAAAATGCATAAATCGTTATGTAATTTATACTTTTCCGCAAAAGGCTCTTTTCTTCCACTTGCAACATCAACTATAAAGTTGAATAATTCCAGCCCCACTTTTTCGATATTAGACTCACCTGTTGCAATCTTGCCGGCATCTATATCTATAAGATCCTTCCACATATTTTTTAAATCAGATCTTGTAGAAACCTTGATGACAGGCGCGGCAGCAAGGCCGTAAGGGGTTCCTCTGCCGGTGGTGAACACCTGAAGAGTTATGCCCGAAGCAAGCTGCATAGGACCGCATACAAAATCGCTGGCAGGGGTTGCCGCATATATAAGACCTCTTTTTTGAGGCTTTTCACCCGGAGAAAGGACCTCAACGATGGGTGATGTTCCCGATTTTGCGATAGAACCCATAGCCTTTTCAACGATATTGGAGAGACCGCCTTTTTTGTTTCCGGGAGTAGGATTGGCGCTGCGGTCTACCTGACCCATATCAAGATAATTATCGTACCATTTCATCTCTCTGCCGAGCTTTTTAGAAGTCTCTTCATCTACGCAGCGCTCTGAAAGAAGATATACCGCGTCCCTTACTTCTGTCACTTCGGAAAACATGACCGTTGCCCCGGCCTGTACCAGTAAGTCGGAGGCATAGCCGACCGCAGGGTTTGAGGTAACACCTGAAAACGCGTCGCTTCCTCCACATTGTACCCCGATGCAAAGATCGGATAAAGGCAGAGTTTCCCTTTTTCTCTCGTTAAGTCTCTCCAGCTTTTTCTCTGCCATATTCACAATGGCTTCCACCATTGCTTCAAAGCCTTCCTTTTCCTGCAGGATTATCACATTATCAGGGGAAATGTCCTCCTGTTTCAAAAGCTGCTCTACAGTTAGCTTCTCACAGCCTAAGCCCACCAGCATCACTTCTCCGCCGAAGTTGGGGTTATCTACCATATTTTTTAACGCCCTTATAGGTATAACAGCTTCAGGAGCGTTTATGGCAACACCGCAGCCGTAAGCGTGGTTGATAGGAACAACATCGTCAACATTCTTATATTTAGGCAGTATCTCACTTTTGATCTTATTAACGGCTACATTCAAAACACCGGTGACGCACTGCACAGTTGTGCTTATTGCCAGAATATTCCGAGTACCCGCGTATCCGCCCTTCGGATTCCTGTAACCTTCAAAGGTCTTTACCGGAGCTACAGGCAGATCCTCTTTTATATTGACCCCGAATGACATATCACTGACATCGGGTGTGGAAGGCAGTACAAGCATATTTTCATTGATCCAGCCGCCGGCGGGGATATCCTGTTTGGCATAGCCCAGTATAACACCATACCTTATGACAGGAGCGCCCTCAGGGATATCCTGAAGAGCTATTTTATGCGCCTGAGGTATATCGGTATTCGCAATGATATCTCCAAATACCTTTGATCCCTTTTTCACATCGTTCACCGTGATCACAACATTATCATCACTGCTTATTCTGATGCATGAATCCATTTTATCATCTCCTCGGAATTCTAAATCTTATGGATATCCCCCAAAAGGCTAACCTTTTGGGGGATACAGCTAAGGGTTTTGGTCTAAAAACGTTTATTATTTATCAACAACCACAAGCTGATGCACCTTGCTTCTTGCTTCTTCTGTCATCAAAGATAGCATAGCCTATAGAAATGAAGATCAGCAGCCAGATAACCAGTGCTATAGGTCTTTCAGGCGAAACAAATGCCAGTAATGATCCGTCGTTGCCCTTTAAGGAGTCAATGAAGTATTTCTCCAGATCTCCTCCAAGGATAAAGCCTATAAGGAAAGGTGTTGAAGGCATTCCGACCTTATCGAAAATAAATCCGATGATTCCGAAAATAAGCATTGTCCATACGTCAAACATAACACCGTTATTTATTGCGTATGATCCTACAAGGCACATAACGGTAACAACAGGATATAAACGTGAAGGCGGGATCTTTACGAGATTTGCTATGTATTTTATGGAGAAGAACATGATAGCGAACATTATAAGGTTTGCGATTAATAAACCGAACAGGATACTGTTCCAGGTACCTGTATGCTGCTGGATAAAGAGAGGTCCAACCTGGATACCGTGCAGCATGAAGGCACCTATGAGAACAGCTGTCGTACTGTCACCGGGAAGTCCGAGGGAAAGCAGAGGAATGAGGGCACCGCCTGTAAGAGCGTTGTCGGCAGTCTCTGTACATATCAGACCTTCAGGTTCTCCTGTTCCGACTCTCTCAGGATGCTTTGTCCATGATTTATACTGGGAATATGACATCAAGGAAGCGGTACTTCCGCCGATACCGGGCAGAACGCCGATGAAGGTTCCTATGAGAGCTGAACGGATGATTGATACTCCATTTCCCTTAAAGTCCTTAAGAGAGAACTTCTTAGCATTCGCTCTCATCTCAAACATAGAAGAGAGGGACTGCGCTTTCATTCCGTTCTCAGCCTCCTGGAACATCTGAGAGACCGCAAAAAGTCCTATCAGAAGCGGAAGCAGATCGAAACCATAGATCATTTCAGTTTTAAACATATCAGGAACAAGCCTTAACTTGTTGTTATCAGAAAACGTGCCCATCAAGGAAACAAGAACTCCAAGGAAGCCGCTGAATACGCCTAGAAGCATTTTCCCTTTTGAAAGGGCGGCAATAACTGTCAGGGCAAAAAGGATGATCAGGAATTTTTCAATGGATGAGAACTTGATAGCAAGCTTAGCCAGAGGAGGTGTAAAGAAGAACAGGCATGCGAGGCTGATCAATCCTCCAATCAAGGATGATGTGATGGCGATCTTTAACGCGCGCTCGCCCTCTCCGCGCTTGGCCATTGGATAACCTTCAAATACACTGCAAAGTGAGGAAGGAGTACCGGGGATATTGATCAGAATAGCGGGTACAAGACCACCGCTGATACCGCCGACATACAAGCCTAATAACAAGTACATGGCAGTCTGCATATCATAGGCATAGGTAAGAGGCAAAAATACTGCGACAGCCATTGTTGCTGTCATTCCGGGGATAGCTCCGAAAACTATACCGACGACAACACCCAATACAGCCATCAAAAGATGCATAATAGTTATTTCAGGCATTTTAATCTCTCCTTCTAAAGGTTATGGCAGCGTAATATTGAAAAGAACACCGAACACATACCATATTGACATAGTTGTAACTACCGAGATAACAGCTGATATAATCATCGGCTTCTTCTTCAGGGTACCAGTAAACAATAAGTTAAATAAGAAGATACATATAATACTGGAGGCGATAAAGCCGATTTTATCCAAAATAAAGATATAGACAGCCAGTAAGACAATAGCACCCCAAAACTTGAGTTTATCGTAATCTTCTTCAAAGAACTTCTTGCCCTTGAATGAAATTTTTTCCTTACTCTTTACTATTTTCATGATTTTTTGAATCAGCAGGATGGATCCCAAAATTACTAAAACACCTATAATGATTTTAGGGAAGAGCATATGTGAGGTGGAATACACCATTTTGATCTTAAATAAGTCTGACAAGGTTACCCCTCCATTTTAAATTTTAACTGTAGGTTTTACTATTAGAGTTTTATCTGAAGAGGCCCGCCCATTAAATACGGGTGGGCCCCCTTTTTAATTTACTTGCGAAGGGTTGGATAATGGATTTAAGGAAAGATATGATTATTAGTTCGCTGTCAAAGCATCAAGACTTGGAGCATTTTTGATGAGTGCATCATAAATATCTCTCTTTTCATACATATGCTTCTGGTTATCAGCGGTAGATAAATATGCGGGAATGTAACCATACTTAGCAAGCTCTTCCTGGAACTTAGGATCCTCAGCTACCTTCTTGCATGCAGCATCAAGCTCGTCTATGATATTTTGAGGAGTATCCTTGGGAAGGAATATAGTGAATTCTTTATCGAAGATGAAAGGCTCGCCATTCAAGGTAATACCCTGTTCTGCGAATGTCGGGATATCCTTGCCTTCGATTCTCTCACCGGCATAGATGCCAAGGAATTTCATCTTGATCTGAGCGTCAACGCCATCCTTGGTGTACTGTTCTTCATTAGTTACATCAGCGAACATCGCGTCACAGTTTCCGTCCCATATAGCCTGTCTCTTTTCGTCTGTGGAACCGGATACATACGCTTTTACACGATCAGCCACATCCTGGCCGTAATTCTTAGCAACAAAATCATAGAAAGCAATGAAACCAAGGTGTGAAAGACCACCGGATTCAATAGCAAGCTTAACGGTCTCATTGGGATTTGCCTTTAACCAGTCAGCCATTTCTTTAAGGTTATTATATGGAAGGTCTGCTTTTCCGACAAGGCAATAACCGGGGTTGATAGACATTCTTGGACCTACAATAAAGTTTTCAAGCTTGTAGGCTTCATCATAGGCTCCGAATGATACACCAAGATAGGTCATATCGTGGAAAATCATCATCGTACTACCGTCGCCTTTAGCTTTAGTGATTTCCTCAAGAGCTCTTCCTGCACCGATAGCGTCAACCTTGGCATTTGCGTTAACAGCTGCAGACAGGTAACGTCCTACAGTATCAGCTGTGAGATATGTATCTCCGCCGGTAGAGGTGGAACCAATAATAATTCTTATCCTTTGCCCGTCAAAAACTGATTTTTCAGGTGCCTTAGCAGTTTCTGAGGTGGAAGGCCCACTGCTGGACGGAGTGCTCGATGTAGACGGCTTGGATGTACAGCCAGAAAGGAGCATAAACGATGCCAATGTCATAGCAACAGGGACTCTGAGCAGTTTTAATAATTTCATGTTGTTTCCTCCTTGTTATTTTTGCCTGCCTCAAGTAATTAAAGGAACAACAGGCAAAGGCTTTTTGTGACTTTAATTATAAAAAAATGACCAATCCCAAACAATTGACAAATGAAATAAACTTGTATTATGATTTTATAGTAATTAAATAATCATTCAATTAATGAAATTTATATTTCATTTACGCGTTTCATTTATTTCTATTATATGTTAAGCTTAACATAGGCATAACAAAGAAAGGAAGCTGTAAATAATGGCCAAGATGGTTTTATTTAGTCCCCGGGAAGAGATGATAGATCAGGCAAGACATGTCATGCAAAGGCTTGGCATAAATGATGTAGACATAAAGCTGATCTCCAGCTCGAACGCTGTCGATGAAGCCCAGAAGGCTCTGTCAGACGGAGTTGATATCATTATAGCCCGTGGCAACCACGCCTCACTTATCCGCAGATATACCAATATCCCCACTGTTGAAATCGTGCTGACAGCTCAGGAAATGGGGATTCTGATAACAAAAGCAAAGACATTGCTAAATAAAGAGAACCCCATAATAGGAGTAGTAGGCTTCGGCAACATGTTCTGCGACATGCGTTTCTTTGATGAGATCTTTCAGATAAGATTAAAAACGTATTATGTAAATTATACAGAGGAATTGAAATCGGCGGTCGACCGGGCTGCCCAGGACGGTGTGGATATAATAATCGGCGGGGATATAGTAACTGAATACGCTAATGATATAGGCGTACCAAATATGTTTCTTTCATCAGGAGAGGATTCCATCCAGCAGGCATTGCGTGTGGCATCCAGCGTAGCCTACGCGTCAGATCTTGAGAAGAAAAACAGCGCTGAGCTGAGGACCCTTCTGGATTTCTCCTTCAACGGCATCATAAAGCTCAGCTCCTCGGGCGAAATACTGGTTCTGAACCATATTGCCGAAAACCTGCTTAATAAAAATGAGGCGGATGTTATAGGCCAGTCTATTCTGGATCTGTTTCCTTCCTTGGATCAGTATCATCTTGATCAGGTACTGAAAAAAGGACAGGAGGTATTCTCGACATTCCTGGTGCTGAACGGTCTTGATATAGCGGTAAATCTGGCTCCCATAAAGTTAGGAAATCAGGTTGAAGGGGCCATACTTTCCTGTCATGAGATAAGAAAGCTCAACCAACTGGAAGCCGAGGCAAGACGAGAGCTTTATGTCCAAGGCCGAATTCCTAAATATAACTTTGAGTGGATACAAAAAAATCTCAGGATAGATGCTGAATTTATAAAGAAAGCAAAGCGTTATGCCCAATCAAACGCGCCATTGCTCATAAACGGCGAATCAGATGTCGAGGGTGAGATACTGGCTCAATCCATCCATAATGATAGCCTTCGTAAAACGGGGCCCTATGTCTCCGCAAGATGCGCGGCTTATGATAAGAACGAACAATTGACACACCTTTTTGGTTCAGGAAGCGGAAATACGAAAAACGGAGTCATTTCCGACGCTCATGGCGGGACTCTGTTTATAGACGAGATATCCGAATTGTCCCCATGTGCGCAATACAGGCTTTATAAGCTTATTTCTGAGCGTGTGCTGATACGTGACGGCGATAACCGTCCTCTTCCCGTAAATATCCGTATTATAACGGCAACCGAAAAAAATCTATGGTGCCTTGTAGAAGAGGGTAAGTTCAGAAAAGATCTGTACTACGCTGTTTCAACCCTGACCCTATCCCCCGTTCCGCTCAGGGAACGAAAGGACGAGATAGGAATGTGGATAGATAAATATATCAAGGAATACTCCGATACTTATTCCCGTTACATTGTCCTTACGAAAGGGGCAAGGACTATACTTGCCGAATACCCCTGGGATGGAAATTTTATTCAGCTTAGAGGCTTCTGCGAAAATCTCGTTTTATCCTCTACGAAAAGATCTGTGGATGAGATCATAGTATCGCAAATGCTAAACGAAGCTTATCCGGTCGTCAGAAGAAAAAAACCAAACCAGCCCATCATTGTTTACAAAGACCCGGAAGCCGCCTATATCGCTGAATTATTGGAAAAGCACGACGGCAACCGCAGTCTGGTAGCCAATGAAATGAATATCAGCACAACAACTCTTTGGCGTAAGATCAAAAAGCATAAGATCTCAGGGAAATTTGAAGCCTGAAAAAGCTAACGACCACACAGGAGCATCCAACTCTTGTATGGTCGTTATTGTTTTTTTGTGTTTAGCTGTACATTTAAACATTCAGGTTTTTTGAATGTTTAAAAAGGTTGGGTATTCGCCCAACCTTTTGCTTTTATTCTAAAACATTTTACCTGACCATACAAGGACGTTTCGGATCAAACTTCCAACCTTTTATATAATACTGCATTCCAATGGAGTCATCACGCGCCCCCAGGCAATGCTCATTATATGTTTTATGAGCCGCCAGGATCTGCTCTCTGTCCACCTCAATGCCAAGGCCCGGCTTATTGGGGAGCTGTATGTGACCATCCTTGATTTGCAAAGGCTCTTTTGTCAGACGCTCGATGCCTTCCTGCCAGATCCAGTGAGTATCTATGGCTGTGATGTTACCCGGTACAGCCGCTGCCGCGTGAGTGAACATTGCCAGTGATATGTCAAAATGGTTGTTGGAATGTGATCCCCATGTCAGACCAAACTCATTGCAGAGCTGTCCTACACGGACACTTCCGGACATTGTCCAGAAATGAGGGTCAGCCAGAGGGATATCAACCGACTGGAGCGCTACTGAATGGCACATCTGACGCCAGTCTGTAGCGATCATATTAGTAGCTGTGGGAAGATTTGTAGCGCGGCGGAATTCAGCAAGGATCTCACGTCCGCTGAAGCCATCCTCTGCGCCGCAAGGATCCTCACAATACGTAAGAATACCGTGCATATCCTTGCAAAGCTCAACGGCCTCCTTTAAGGACCAACCGCCGTTGGGGTCAATGGTGATTCGGGCATCCGGGAAAGCCTCCTTCAATGCGCGGATAGCTTTAATTTCCTCTTTGCCTTCCATTACTCCGCCTTTAAGCTTGAAATCCTTAAATCCGTATTTATCCTGACTTGCTTTTGCGAGAGCCACTATGGATTCAGGAGTCATTGCCTCCTCATGGCGGATTCGATACCACTCGCAGTCACTGTCAGGATTTGAGAAATACGGGAGATCAGTGCGCTTGCGATCAGCCACATAGAACAGGTATCCTAAAACCTTGACGGCGTCTCTCTGCTGACCTTCTCCTAAAAGACTGGCGACAGGCACTTCAAGAAATTTTCCAAGCAGATCGAGCATGGCGGATTCTATAGCGGTAACAACGTGGACACCGGTACGAAGGTCAAATGTCTGATTTCCGCGCTCGTCGGGCACTCCTTTATCAAGAGCCGCTTTAACAGCTAAGAGAACATTTTTATAACCACCGATGCTTTTGCCGATTACAAGGTCTTTGGATTCCTCAAGCCCCGATGTGATTTTCGGGCCTCCGGGAACCTCGCCTATGCCTGTATTGCCTTGAGAGTCAGTAAGTATTACAACATTACGTGTAAAATACGGGGCATGAGCACCTGATAGATTCAAAAGCATACTGTCTTTTCCCGCTACCGGGAAAACTTCCATATTTACTATCTTAGGAACCATGATATCCTCCTCCTTAGATAAGGCCCATTTCTGTTAATAACGTCTTAAGCTTTTCTTTTTGCTCCGGCGTGATCTCACCGATAGGCTCGAGGCAGTTACCTACATCGAAGCCCTGCATCATCAGGCTTTCCTTAACGACCTGAGGGAATGTGCCCATATTTGTCGCGATTCTAAGAGGAGCAAGCTTAAATTGAGCCTCCAGACTGCCTTTTAAATCTCCCGCCATATATTTTTCATATATATCGACAGTCAGTCTGGGCGCTATATTAGCGCAGGTAGCGATAGCTCCGACGGCTCCATAGCAGAGAGCCGCGTGAATAAGGGTATCTCTGCCAATCAATACATGAAAGTTTTTATTGTGCCGTGTAAGTCTTATGTATTCCTCAGTATTTGTTAAATCGCCTGTGCTGTCCTTAATTCCTATGATGTTGTCGATTTCCGCAAGACGTACCACCGTTTCAGGATTGATGGTAATATTAGTTTTTGGTTTATTGTTATACATGATGATAGGGAGCTTTGTGCTTTGAGAAACCGTTTTATAAAATTGATATAATTCTTCCTGTGTCTGACTGATGAACATTGGCGTAAGCACCGTTATAACATCTACTCCAACATCTTCAGCCATTTTTATCATGTTTATCGTACCACGTGTGGTGATATGATTGGTGCCGGCATAAACAGGGACCCTTCCTTTTGTCTGATCAACTGTTATTCTCAGTACCTTCTTGTAGTCCTCATCTGTAACTCCGTAAAATTCACCGGTTGTCCCCATTGGAAATAATCCATGAACGCCTTCTTCAATCAGATGATCGATCAACTGCCGCAGCGCCGGCTCATTTATCTCCCCATCAGCTGTAAATGGCGTAACAATGGGAGGAATGATTCCCTTAGGTATAAAAGCCATCGTTATTTCCCCCTGTTACTATTAATTATCCGCTAATTTTTGTATTAGAAAGTTTCTCATAATATTTAACAATCGCGCTATGGTCTTCCTGACCGCAGCCATCAGCCTTTAAAGTCTGGAGCATTTCCATGACCGAAGCGGTAAGAGGCAGCGGGGCACCGACATTGTGACCGGCATCTATAGCGTTGTTAAGATCCTTTATATGCAGATCGATCTTAAATCCGGGCTTGTAATTTCCGGCTATCATCATGGGAGCTTTAGCATTCATTACGGTACTTCCCGCAAGACCGCCCTTTATAGCGTCAAATACAAGATTCGGATCTACTCCCGCCTTTTCAGCCAGCATAAACGCCTCAGATACAGCCGCGATATTTAGAGCGACGATTATCTGATTAGCGAGCTTTGTGGTATTTCCTGCGCCTATATCACCGCAGCGTACCACTGAAGAACCCATGGATTCTAAAAGAGGCTTGTATTCATCAAAAACTTCCTGAGGACCGCCTACCATAAACGAAAGCGTTCCGTCAATAGCCTTAGGCTCTCCGCCGCTGACAGGAGCATCAAGCATTTTTACGCCTTTTTTCGCAAGCTCAGCTGAGATTTCCTTGGAAGCCATCGGATTAATACTGCTCATATCAATAAAAACAGTTCCCGCCTTGATACTTTCACTAAGGCCTCCGTTACCAAGCATGACTTCCTTGACTTGAGGTGAATTCGGAAGCATAGTTAGTATGACATCACAGTTTTCAGCGATCTCTTTTAAGCTTGCCACTTCTTTTGCGCCGGCAGCGACGACCTCCGCGACAGAGCTTTTGTTCAAATCATAAACCGTAAGATCATAACCAGCCTTAAGCATATTTTTTGCCATAGGCTTACCCATAATTCCCAATCCGATCAATCCGATTTTCATTAATATTCCTCCCACTTATAGAATGTTTAAATTAAGCTATTCCGCCCTATTTGTGAGACTATTATATTCAATTTCATATTCTCTAATCTATTGACAAATGGAATAAACTTACCTCTATTTTTTGTGTAGACTACAAAATCATTCAAAAAATGAAATTTGTTTTTCATTTTTGGTTTTCATCTGTTTCTAAAATTAAGAAATGTTTGCCAGAATTATTAATGATAAAACAAAAAATAAACTGAAAAATAAGGTTACTTATCCGAAAGTAACCAAAGAAATGATATGAATGAATATTAAAGATGAACAACTGTCATCCTTTCAAGTAGTGATAAAACGGTTTATGCAGAGATATAATTATTAGGTAGCAGGCCTTGAACCCCTGGGAGGATATGATGAACGAAAAACTCACAGCTTTTAAAGATCAAATGAAGACAAAGCGCGTGGCAGTTATCGGTTTAGGTGTGAGCAATACCCCGCTGGTCGAGTATTTGGGCAAGCTCGGGGCAAGTATTACCGTGTTCGATCAAAATGACAGGAAATCCCTAAAAGATAAAATGGAAGCCTTGAAGGACTATAAGGTTGATTATAGTCTAGGCCATGACTATCTTTCCAGGCTGAAGGATTTTGAGGTCATCTTTAAAACTCCCCTGGTAAGGCCCGATATCCCTGAGCTTCTGGAAGAAGAGAAAAACGGCGCTCTTATTACCTCCGAAATGGAGGTCTTCATGGATCTGTGTCCGGCTGAGATACTGGCCGTTACTGGCAGCGATGGTAAGACCACTACCTCCACCATCATCTATCAGCTTTTAAAAGAAGAAGGATATCATTGCCTTTTAGGAGGAAATATCGGAACGCCGCTTTTAAACCGCATTGATGAAATCCAGCCCGAGGATAAGATCGTTCTTGAACTCAGCAGCTTTCAGCTTCTGACGATGAAAAAGAGTCCCCATGTCGCCATCATCACCAATATATCGCCCAACCATCTGGATGTTCATCGTTCGATGGAGGAGTATATTGAGGCTAAGAAAAATATTTTCCGTTATCAACAGGAACAGGATCTTCTTGTCCTTAATCATGACAATGCCGGCACTCATGATTTAATGGGTGAGGCTCCCGGAAAAGGGCTCTACTTCTCCCGAACCTGCGAGCTTGAATCAGGAGCTTTTTTAAAGGGCGACAGCCTTTGTTTCAGGGAAAATGGGGAAACCTTTGAAATCGTCAATAAGCAGGACATCATACTTCCGGGAAACCATAATATTGAGAACTATTTAGCCGCTATAGCAGCTACCAGAGCCTATGTAAAGACCGAGACGGTACTGAGGGTGGCACAAAGCCTCAAGGGCATTGAGCATCGTATTGAACTGGTACGGGAGCTTAACGGTGTCAAGTACTACAATGATTCCATTGGAAGCAGCCCCAGCCGGACCATGGCAACTCTGAATGCATTTGATCAGCGCGTCATTCTTATTGCGGGAGGATATGATAAAAATATTCCTTACGATCCCCTTGGAGAGGTCCTTGTGGAAAAAGTAAGACATCTGATTTTAATCGGGCAAACAGCCTCGCTGATCGAGATGGCCCTCATGCGCAAGCTTGTAGGGAAATATCGGGGCTTCAATATCCGTATAACCCATTGCTCCACTCTGAATCAGGCCGTAGACTGTGCCTTTCTTTCAGCCAAACCCGGGGACATTGTCCTTATGTCACCGGCAAGCGCCAGCTTTGACATGTTCAAGGACTTTGAGGAACGGGGAAAACGATTTAAGGAATATGTTCAGGCCCTTTAAGCTTGCAATGTCTCCCTTGGCACCCCTAAATCCAGGAGGTCCTTATATGCGCAAAAGCAAATGGTTTCGTCTAATTCTTGTTGTGATAGCCTTTGTAATGGCCTTTTCCTTAACAGCCTGCAGTCTTTCACAGAATGACGATGATGACGAAGATGAAAGGTCGGACAGGAAGGAATCTAAGAAGACAACCTCCCTTCTTAATAAGAATAAAAGCAAAAAGGGGGCTTATGAGAATCTTGTCATTAATGATTTTCCTGTTGAAGCGGAGGATTATATCCTGGTGGAGCACGGCCAATCGACGTATATTATGCTGGATAGTGAAATCATCACCTATCCGTTCAAGATCCCCTATGCATCTACCTCCTATCCTGAGCTGTCCACTGACAACGGACAGATCACAATGACTTGGTCGGATCAGGGTGAAATTATCTTGAAAATTAATATGGTCGAGGGAAGTCAAGAAGCGTTTATTAATAGCAGTGATGAGCCTATCGACATGGGTGTATCCCCAAAAACGCTTAACGATAAGCTCTTTATTCCCATTAATCTGATTGCAGAAGCTCTTAAGCTGACCGAGACCTATGACCGGAAATATAATGTTACCCTTCTTCACAGCCAAACGAACTTTCCTGAGGAGCTTCTTGTAGGCAATTGGTCAGATACACATACCGACATCTTTACGCTTTTTGAAGATACGGTTTCAGGTTTAGAAACCCTGTCTTCCTATGCTTCGGGATATGCGTTCGAAGGGGATGGCACCTACCGCCAACTGTTGGTCACGGTGGGCGGTTTTACCGATAAGCTCATTCAATGTAAAGGTCAATATAAGATTCTGGGCAACACCATTATCTGTTATGACATCTATGAGACCCTTTATGAAGGAACCCCATTTAAACTGGTTTACAAAAACAAGAAGCTTGATAACCCAAGCTATGATTTTATCTATAATTATAACCCGGATGAGAACAGCATTGACCTCGATGGTTTCTGGCTATACAAGATCAATTAACACAAGGGGACGGTTCTCTTGTGCTGACAGTCAGCACAAGGGGGTGCAAGGGGACGGTTCTCTTGCACCACATAATGAATGGTGCATGAGAACCGTCCCCTTGC
>JAEYPI010000012.1 GCA_023410885.1 Bacillota bacterium | reverse complement strand
AGTAAAGTGTCGAAGCAGAGGAAGCATAAGAGAAGAACTCACTACAAGCTTTCCGCGCCGAATCTGGTTGCATGCAAGAAGTGTCATGCACTCAAGCTTCCGCACGTAGTTTGTAAGGAATGCGGATTCTACGACGGCAAAGAAGTCGTGAAGGTAGAGGATAAGTAACCATTCTCCGGAGCATTCCATATGGACCACAAGAGTGTGCGGAGCACACAGCAATGACTAGACCCGCAATGCAAGAGTGTGCGGAGCACACAGCAATGGCTAGACCCGCAACGCAAGAGTGTGCGGAGCACACAGCAATGACTAGACCCGCAATGCAAGAGTGTGCGGAGCACCAGCAATGGCTAGACCCGCAACGAAAAAGTAGTAGCAGCTTGTTTAAGCTGCTATTGTTTTTTGTGCGCCCAGCGAAAATAACAATGTATCCGAACCGAAGGGTAAGGACATATTGTTAATATGAGGAGCTAAAGTAAACAAAGTCAGCGACGCACCAGCGAGCTGACTTTGTTATAGAGTTGAGGCTTATGATGTGAACATTTTACAGGTGACGGTTTTGATTGCATTAAACAGAAGGATAGAGGTGTAGGCATGAATAAGATTGAGATATCGGGTATTCAAAAGGGAAGTATTGCAGAAGAATTGAACATAGAAGCCGGTGATTACCTGGTTTCCATCAACGGGAATACAATAAAAGATGTCTTCGACTATCGTTTTTATTGTGCTGATTCAGAGCTTACGTTGGAAATTGAAAAGAATGACGGCGAACGCTGGCTGTACGAAATCGAAAAGGATGAAATGGAAGACTTGGGTCTGGAATTTACCCATTCCCTTTTGGATGAAGAAAAGAGCTGTCGGAATAACTGCGTTTTTTGCTTTATTGATCAACTCCCCAAAGGGATGCGGGAAACACTTTATTTTAAAGACGATGATGCCCGACTATCCTTCCTTTTTGGTAACTATATAACCATGACCAATCTCGACCATGACGAAATTGATCGCATCATCCGTTACCGCATGTCGCCTGTCAATGTTTCTGTTCATACCACCAATCCGGAGCTTCGGAAAAAGATGCTTAACAACCGCTTTGCGGGCGATATTCTAGAAAAGATTCAGAGATTTACCACCAATGGAATTACCGTAAATAGTCAGATTGTGCTATGCCCGGATATCAATGACGAGAAAGAACTGGATAGAACTATTCAGGACCTTACCGCTCTATATCCGGAGCTCCATAGCATCTCTGTTGTGCCTGTAGGTTTAACCCGGTACAGGGAGGGACTGTCGCTTCTGAAACCTTTTGACAGAGAAAGAGCGCAAAATGTAGTAGCACAGGTGGAGGGTTGGCAGAAGAAGTTGGTAGAAAAATACGGAAGCCGCATTGTCTATCTGGCAGATGAGCTTTATATTTTAGCTGGCAGAGCCCTTCCGGTTTATGAAGCCTATGAGGACTATCCGCAAATTGAAAATGGGGTGGGGATGGTCTCTTCATTAGTCTTTGAGGTGAATGAGGCCTTGGAGGACTACGAGAATCAGATATCACTGGTAGATTCCGATAAACAACCCTCTCAGTCTTTAAAGTCGGTGAGTATTGCCACCGGAGTATCAGTTTTTCCTCATATCAGGGAATTGGCTCAGCTTATCGAAAGGACTGTTGGAGGGTTAAAAATACAGGTTTACGCTGTTGAGAACAATTTTTTTGGCGGTGCTGTAACCGTGACAGGTCTGTTAACGGGCTGTGACCTTTTAAGAGAGCTTCAAGGGAAAGACTTGGGTGAAAGGCTCCTGCTCAGTAAAAATATGTTCAGGGCCGGAACAGCTACCCTGCTGGATGATGTAACGGCCGATCAATTGGAAGAAAAGCTTGGGGTTAAAGTCCAAATTGTTGACAATAGCGGACAAGCTTTGATAGACGCGCTTGTCCAAAGTCATTAGAAATGTAGATTTTTTATAGAAATCATTAACATGTTGCAGCCTATGAGAATATACTGGTTATGGCAGGAGCTGGCACGGAGGTTGTGAACATGAAAATAGTCGTGCTTAAGATGCCCGGATTCCTGGGAGGAATACTCAGGCGTATATTTAGAATCCACTAACGTGGGCATTTGAAGAAGAGGTGCGTTCCAGCCGGAATGTACCTCTATTTTCGTACATTTCCGTATTATTACACTGTCTGATTCGTCTGATTTTCCCTTCTTATATTGTCCCCATGCTCTATCCAAGTGCTAGAGCTGCAAATACGACCAGCACCGAGATAATAAGATCGTGAACCATCGGACGAATTCCCGATTTCGCATTTCAGAAAACTGATATTCAATTCGATGAGCAAGTCTGGTTGTGACCTAGTCACAGAAAATTTCTTACCATTCCTGTATGATATAGAAAAGTGAAACGGGGGATGGTTAATGAAAAAAAGAAAAGCTGTGGTAAACAAAAAAGAATGCATAGCATGCGGCTGTTGCATTAAAGTTTGTCCGAGATTGGCTATTACCATTGAAAACGGCATATATGCTGAAATCGATAAAACGCTTTGCATCGGATGCGAAAAGTGCGCAAAAGAATGCCCGGCTTCAGTTATTTCGATGGAGGTGACCCATTATGAAAGGTAAGAACCATTGGTATGATTATTTATGGATCACCTCAACACTATATCTCATCCTTGGCTTCGTCAATATTCTGTTCGCCTGGCTCGGGCTTTTATGCTTTTTCATTCCGCTCATCCTCTCAATTGCCGGAGGAAACAAGGCTTATTGTAATCGTTATTGTGGGAGAGGGCAGTTGTTTTCGCTGTTAGGAGGCCGTTTTGGATTGTCTCGAAAGAAGGATATTCCGATATGGGTGCGTTCTAAATGGTTTCGTTATGGATTTCTGATATTTTTCTTTATCATGTTTTTCAATATGCTGTGGGTCACCTACCTTGTTTTCGCAGGTGCAGGATCGCTACGCGAGGTAGTGACACTTCTGTGGACAATTAAGGTTCCGTGGCATTTTGCATATCACGGCACTGTTATCGCCCCATGGGTGGCTCAGTTTTCATTCGGTTTTTACAGTGTAATGCTGACTTCAACGCTATTGGGAATATTGACAATGGTGCTTTTTAAACCCCGTTCATGGTGTGTTTATTGCCCAATGGGAACAATGACCCAGCTGATATGTAAAGCTAAAAACGTGACAGGAACACAGAAAAAACAGGCAGTAGCTGATAAAGCAATAACAGGAAGATGTGGTGACGGCAGCAAAGGGGATATTTCTTGAAACGAAACGCGAAAGAGTAGGAGATTCTCCGGTTCTGGAGGAAATAAGTTCAGAACAAAGGAAAACGGTGTAACTCTCACGGGTTACACCGTTTCTTGCATAAAACTGTCCTTTAGAACCTTGCACTAAGCGCCACATTCTTGTATAAAATAATAGTGCATTGCCACAGGCATGCACTATTATTATTTACTTATACAGATTTAGCCATTTTGCTGGAACGCAGGCACTTAGCACAAATGTTCATGCTCTTTGATACACCGTCAACCTCAACTTTAACCTTCTTGATATTGGGTTTCCATACTCTGTTTGACCTTCTGTGAGAGTGACTGACCCTTATGCCGAAATGCTGTCCTTTATCACATACCTCGCACTTTGCCATTTGCTAACACCTCCCCGCACTCCGCATGCCGTACGAATCAAATATATCGTTAAAAAATTGTTTTTAACAGCAAGAAACATTTTACCACAAGATGTATTGTTGTGGCAACCATTTTTGCAAATTAATCCGCTTTAATCCGCTTTAGCCTGTCGTTTATGGAAAGTCAGGAGCAGAATAACGGCCATAAGGCCTGAGATAAGTGCTGCCGTACCTATAATAAGAATGGAGGTATGAAGATCAATAACAAAGTGATGCCTTAAGGTGGTCCATCCATTAGCGAGACCGAAAAGGATGAAAAGAGCCGCTGAAATATAGGCCATAACACGCTTTGGGATATACTTTAAAACCAGTGTTCCGGCAATGAGCCCCAAGCTGTCTGCAGCAATAAGTCCAAAAGTGGACCCAAGAAAAACACTTATCGGATTATCAGGATAGAGTGCTGCGAAGGAAAAAGTAGAAAGCTGTGTTTTATCACCAAACTCAGCCAGAAAAAAAGCCAAGGCAATAGTCAGGATAACTTTCTTTGATCGGCTGCCATTCTTATCTTCCTCAGGTTTTTCCTCTTTTAATGACAATAAGCCAAAAAAGATGAATAGCAGTGAAGCGCCTGCTCTCACGCAGTCCTGTATGATTTTAATACCCCCGATAGCGGCACCTAAAAGAACGGCCAATAGATTGAGGCAAAGAATAGCTATTACTATACCCCAAAAAACTTGGGCAGGCCGGTATTTGGAGGTTAAGGCCATGGCAAGCAACTGGGTTTTATCGCCCATCTCCATGATCAGTACCATGAAAAAAGTTGTCAGAAGAATCCCCGTATCAAAATCCATAGCATCACCCTTATTATAATTGATGCTATATCTGGGACAATTATGACAAGCAAATAGGGAGACCTTTGAGAATTAGAGCAGAACCATGGTGATGCCGCTATTAAACCGTCCCAGGTCCCTATCGTTCCGCAAAGCACCACAGTTATCCAGCATTTTAATGGTATCGGATGAGAAAATCTCAAAATTTTCGCCCGGAACATAGAGCTTAATGACACCACGCTTTTTCATGCGTTCAAGTTCTTTTCTGATCTCGACTCTTAAAACACCTCCAACACCCGAAGAGCCATAGCCATGGATAAGCTTGACAGCTTTTGCACGTTGGGCCTTAACCCGAACCAGTTCAGCGGAGAGCCTGCGAAGCGCCACATCTGCAGTGGGCCTTCCTTCTTCCAAATTGATCGTTACCAAATCCTGAGCCATTTTTATTCACCAAACCTTATGAAGTATCGTTTATTTTTGGCGTTTTGTAATCATTTTATCAATCTGCCTAACTAAAAGGGATAAGAGCTTTCTGTTTTACTATCTAATATAACATCTTTTTTTACATGAAACATACTTTTTTATAGCGCTATGCTTCTCACCAAACCTATATCTTGTACAGAGGTCCAGAGCTATTAATTCAATAGGTGCTGATGGTAATGCGGGCTCGCAACAATCAAGGGTCAAGCAAGGAGAAGAAGATTTAACTCAATCATGGATTAGCCCAAGCCCCCTGAACCTCATATGATGAAATAGGATCTCATCATAAAGGACATAGGAAGATGATACGAATTAATGGCGAAACGATTCAGGAAGAATCCCTGGCAGGTCGGTATAGTGATGATAGTGTTAGAATGGTAATTTTGCGTAAAATGTTTGCTAGCGAAAAGGTATATAGCTTTTCATCCATAAAAGCACTAGAATTCGAGCTCGATTTAAGAACAGCCATTGTCCATGCTTCAGAAAGGCTTAACAACAGTTATTTTGCATTCGCGGTTTTTAAAAAATCCAGATGCAATCCGGAATTTTGGGAGAGGACAAGTGAAGGGGGGTTCAAATTAAAACCTCATGCAAGTCCTTTTCAGGCCATTCAAGATATTTATAAGAATAGTCGCCTATATGCTACTGAGTGTGCAACAGCGATTGTTATTGTATTCTATCTGGCCTTGACCGAAATTTTCCCCGAAGAGCTATTTAACCGCCTGTTTGCAGATATCTATCTCATGAACTGGAAGTACCTGGACAAGGATCTGGGCATTCGCTCCTTGACAAATGTAGATTCTCTTCCGGGAGATTGCCTGTACTTTGATAATCCTGACGTCAACCCTGATACCCCTGAATGGCAGGGGGAAAATGTAATTCAGCTCATCAATGGAAAGTATTATGGACATGGCATTGGTATCAGGACAGCTGAAGGTATTATCCGGGCTTTGAACCAGAACCGTAAGACGGGCGCAACTCAATCAGCCTTTTTGACGGATGCGGTAGTGAGACCGAACTACAAGTACCTTTACGATCAGTATGTAAGAACCAGCAGGATGTGAGAAAACCAAGGTGGTAAATCTTTCAAATTTCATGGTTGACATTCGATATTCATGCTGTTATAATACATAAAAATAACTTAATAAACCCTTTGAAAATGCAATGAAGGAACAAGGTATTCCTCAAAAAAATCTTGATAGAGAGCCGATGGTTGGTGGAAATCGGCAGGGTTTTGGAATATTATCTCTCCCGAGCAGCTCTTCTGAAATAGAGTAAGAAGATACGGCTAGCCCCGTTATAGGCGATGGTTTGTTAGAACCTCATGAGGTCTTTATCGTGAGATAAGGATAAAAAATAGGGTGGTAACGCGTGGAGTGTATCCCTCGTCCCTGTTGTTAGTATATAACGACGGCACGAGGGTTTTTTTCTAACCAAAATCAGAAAGGATGATGGATGTGAGAGCTGCTGAGGCAATCATCAAGTGCCTGCTTGAGGAACAAGTCGATACGGTTTTTGGCTATCCGGGAGGATTCATCTTAAAGGTTTATGAAGCCCTCAGAAAGTCTAGGATTCATCATGTCTTGGTGCGTCAGGAGCAAGCTGCTGCTCATAGTGCCAGCGGTTATGCAAGAGTATCGGGCAAGGTGGGCGTTTGTATCGGCACTTCAGGCCCAGGTGCTACGAATCTCATCACCGGCATTGCAACGGCCTATATGGATTCAATCCCTATGGTTATCATAACCGGTCAGGTGAATTCTGCCATGATTGGTCGTGATGTTTTTCAAGAGGCGGATATCACGGGTGCTACCGAATCCTTTACCAAGCATAGCTACTTAGTTAAAGAGGCATCGGCGCTTCCTAGGATTTTGAAGGAGGCCTTTTACATTGCTTCTACCGGAAGGCCCGGCCCTGTTCTTATTGATATTCCAGATGATGTTCAAAATGAAAAAATTGAGTTTGAATATCCAAAAACAGTTGATATAAGAGGCTATAAGCCGACTACAAAGGGTCATATCGGACAGATCAAGCGGGCGGTTAAGGCCATCGGCGAGAGCCAAAGACCCCTCATCATTGCAGGAGGCGGTGTTCGTCTCTCCCATGCTGAGCAGGAGTTGAAGGCCTTTGTTGAAAAGACCGGCATTCCTATTGTGCACACCTTGATGGGAAAGGGTGCTTTACCCAGCAAACATCCCCTTTATATCGGTATGATTGGCACCCATGGCTTTGTTGAAGCCAATAGTGCCATGGGTAAGGCTGATCTCCTCATCTTTATGGGGGCAAGAATCGCCGATAGGGCTTGGGGTGGTGTAGCGGATAAAATTCTAAAAACGGTGCGGATTATTCACATTGATGTTGATCCGGCTGAGATTGGAAAGAATTTGGGCACTCAGGTTCCTCTGGTTGGGGATGTTAAATCCATTCTTACCGAAATGACGGATAAAGTAAGTACTCTGGATACAGAGCTATGGCTTTCTGAGTTGAAGGGTTTAAAAAGGAATAATGAGCGAAAGTGTTCCGGAGCCGTTGATCCCCAGTATGCTATTCAGCTTCTTTCAGATAAGCTCAATGATACGGCCATTTTAGTGGCTGATGTGGGACAAAATCAGCTTTGGGCCGCACGGAATTTCGAAGACCGAACGGGGCGAAAGTTTTTGACCTCGGGTGGTCTAGGGACCATGGGCTATAGTCTCCCGGCTGCTGTCGGGGCCAAGTTTGGGGCTCCAAAGCGACAGGTTGTGGCTGTTGTAGGCGATGGAGGCTTTCAAATGAGCCTTCACGAGCTTGGTACCATCGCTTCCAATCATCTTGGTTTAATGATTCTCCTGTTTAACAATTCGAGGCTGGGCATGGTCAGGGAGATTCAAGATCGTATCTTCGGCAAAACCAGTTGCGTTAATCTGGACTTAAATCCTGATTTTATCAAGCTATGTGAAGCTTATGGTATTAAAGGGTTGAGGGTTACTGATAATTCAGGGCTTGAAGTCGCTTTTGATAAGGCCATAAAAGAAAAAGGCCCCTTCCTGGTAGAGTGTGTGGTTGATCCCTGTGAAAGCACCCTATAGTTCCTTATTGAATCCCGAGTTTTTATATAGAGGTTTTATGAAGCGATAGAGGAGTGAAGTTTATGAACAGGCATGTTCTGTCGGTACTGGTAGAAAACCAGTCAGGTGTTTTGAGCCGAGTTTCGGGCCTATTCAGCCGAAGGGGCTACAACATTGACAGTTTGTCGGTAGGTGAGACGGAGGACCCCAAAGTATCCCGTATGACCATCGTGGTCCGGGGTGACGACTACATTTTAGAACAGATTAAAAAGCAGCTCAATAAGCTCATTGATGTCATTAAGATTGTGGAGCTTGATATCCACCAATCGGTTTTCAGAGAGCTTGCGTTGATTAAGGTTAAGACTGCCAAGGCTTCCAGAGCTTCTATAATTGAGATTGTGGATATCTTCCGTGCTAAGATCGTGGATGTATGTAATGAAACGCTTACCATTGAAATGACGGGGGATGAAGGGAAGATTGAAGCTTTCATTAATTTGATGGAACCCTACGGCATTGCTGAAATTGTTCGAACCGGCCTGACGGCCCTTGAAAGAGGAAATAAGGAAATTAAAAATCAAAGGAAATTTGAGGAGGAATAAAGCCATGGCAAAAATGTATTATGAAAAGGATTGTAATTTGGGACTTTTAAGCGAAAAAACCGTTGCAGTGATTGGATACGGAAGCCAGGGGCACGCTCACGCCCTAAATCTACATGAATCGGGTGTTAAGGTTGTTGTGGGTCTGTATGAGGGAAGCAAGTCCTGGGCCCTTGCTGAGGAAGCAGGCTTGAAGGTTTCAACAGCTGCTGAGGCTGCAAAAGAGGCCGATCTTATTATGATTCTTGTCAATGATGAAAAGCAGCCTAAACTCTATCAGGAGAGCATTGCACCCAATCTTAAGGCAGGAAAGAGCTTGGTTTTTGCCCACGGCTTTAATATTCACTACGGACAAATTGTTCCGCCCAGTGATGTCAATGTCTTTATGATAGCCCCCAAGGGCCCCGGACATACCGTAAGAAGCCAGTTCCAAGAGGGGAAAGGAGTTCCCTGTCTCATTGCTGTACACCAGAACGCAACCGGAGACGCCAAAGAATTGGCTCTGGCTTATGCTGCGGGCATTGGCGGCGCGAGAGCCGGTATTCTTGAAACCACCTTTAAGGAAGAAACAGAGACGGATCTTTTTGGTGAACAAGCCGTTCTTTGCGGCGGCGTATCTGAGCTTATGAGAGCGGGCTTTGAAACCCTTGTCGAAGCAGGATATCAGCCTGAAAGTGCTTATTTTGAATGCTTACATGAAATGAAGCTTATTGTGGACCTCATTAACAAGGGTGGTTTAAGCTTTATGCGCTATTCCATTTCGGACACCGCCGAGTATGGTGATTATGTAACCGGAAAGCGAATTATCACAGAAGAAACCCGTAAGGAAATGAAGAAGGTCCTTCACGAGATTCAGGATGGTACCTTTGCGCGTAACTGGATTTTAGAGAATCAGGCCAACCGTCCTTACTTTAATGCAAGAAGAAGAATGGAGCAGGAAAGCCAGGTAGAGGAAGTAGGTAAGGACCTACGCAAGATGATGAGCTGGAATAAGTAGTAGACGAAATGTCATCCACTCTTTGCGATGACTCAATCGGCTGCAATACAGGAAGTTCGTCACACTTCAAAAGTTAATATGTTTTCGTTAAAGGAGATGTGTAGTATGGGAAATAGAGTCTATATCTTTGACACCACCTTAAGAGACGGCGAGCAATCGCCCGGTTGCAGTATGAATCTCCAAGAGAAAATTGAGGTTGCCAAACAGCTTGAGCGCCTGAAGGTCGATGTAATCGAAGCAGGCTTTGCCATTGCCTCACCCGGCGATTTTCAGTCGGTCAAGGCCGTCGCGGAAACCATCAAAGACTGTACGGTAGCCAGTCTATCCAGAGCTATAACTCAGGATATTGACCGGTCTTGGGAAGCCTTGAAAAAAGCTGCTAACCCGAGAATTCACACCTTCATAGCCACTTCGGACATTCACATGAAATACAAGCTGAAAATGTCACCGGAAGATGTTTTAGAACGGGCAAGAAGTATGGTAGCCTATGCAAAAAAATATTGCTCCGATGTGGAATTCTCTGCCGAGGACGCCTCCAGAAGCCGACCTGAATTTCTTTATAGGGTTTTTGAGACGGCTATTAATGCGGGTGCAACAGTTATTAATGTACCTGACACGGTGGGGTATACCACACCGGAGGAATTTTATGAGCTGATTAAAAATGTTCGAGAGAATGTTCCCAATATTGATAAAGCCATTATTGCAGTCCATTGCCATAATGATCTGGGCATGGCTGTGGCCAATACACTTGCAGCCGCAAGAGCTGGCGCAACCCAATTAGAGTGCACACTGAACGGCATTGGAGAACGGGCAGGAAATGCCGCCCTTGAAGAGATCGTCATGGTTCTTAAAACACGGCCTCATATATTTAATCTGGATTGCCGTATTGATACGACACAGATACATCGTTCCTCAAGGCTCTTGAGCAGTATCACAGGTGTATCGGTACAGCCTAATAAGGCTATTGTGGGTGCCAATGCCTTTGCTCATGAATCAGGGATTCACCAGCATGGCGTGTTGGCAGAAAAAAGCACCTATGAAATCATGACCCCTGAATCCATTGGTCTGACCCAGAATAATATGGTACTGGGCAAGCATTCCGGGCGCCATGCCTTTGAAGATCGTCTTAAATCCATGGGCTATCAGCTCACCAAATCAGAGCTGGATCAAACCTTCGAACAATTCAAGATTCTGGCCGACAAGAAAAAAGTAGTTCAGGATGCGGATATTGAAGTCCTGTTGGCCCAGAAGGCTGTTGAAATACCACAAACCTATCAATTAGACCGCTTTGTTATCAATACCGGCAATACCATTACCGCTACGGCCTCTGTGCGCCTCATCAAGCATAATGGGACGCAAATGGTCATTGAGGAAGTCTCCACCGGCGACGGACCCATGGATGCAGCCTTTAAGGCCATTGAAAAAATCGCCGGCATTTCCTTTATTCTGGAAGATTACAGACTACGCTCCGTCACGGAGGGGCAGGACGCTCAGGGTGAAGCCCATGTAAAAATTAGACGGGATACCCAAGTCTATACCGGTAAGGGCGTTAGCACCGACGTATTTGAAGCCAGTGTTCTTTCCTATATCAACGCCATTAATAAAATGATTTACCAAGAGAAGCTGGAAGAGCAAGTTTAAATCGCGTGATAAAAAAGAAGAGAGGAGAGGCAGCATGCTACAAAAAGTAGACATTTTTGATTCCACACTACGTGACGGGGCTCAGGCCGAAGGCATTTCCTTCTCGGTTTCGGATAAGCTGAAGATCGTCAAGGCCCTGGATGATTTGGGTGTTGCCTATATTGAGGCAGGAAATCCTGGATCTAATCCTAAAGATATTGAGTTTTTTGAAAGGTTGCGGAGTATTCAGCTGAATTCGGCTAAGCTGACTGCCTTTGGCAGCACCAGAAGGCGGGATATAGAGGTTGAGGAGGATAAGAATGTTCAATCTCTTCTGTCAGCCCATACCCCTTCAGTAGCCATATTCGGGAAAAGCTGGGACTTCCATGTGACAGAGATTATTCAAACGAATTTAGACGAGAATCTAAAAATGATTAAAGAAACGGTCGCGTTTTTTAAGAGCAAGGGCAAGGAAGTTGTTTTTGACGCGGAGCATTTCTTTGATGGTTATAAGAATAACCCGGAATATGCCATGAAGGCCCTTAGTGCTGCAGCAGAGGGTGGCGCAGATTGCTTGGTGCTCTGTGATACCAATGGGGGAAGCTTTCCACAAGAGGTTTATGAGACTGTCAAAGCAGTGAAACAAGCCTTCAATGTCAAAATCGGCATTCACACCCATAATGATTGCGGTATGGCTGTAGCCAACGCGATCATAGCGGTTGAAGCAGGAGCGGAGCATGTACAGGGAACTTATAACGGGTTTGGAGAACGGTGCGGAAATGCTAATTTAAGTACCATCATTCCCAATCTCCAGCTTAAGAAAAAATATCTCTGTATTCCCGAGGAAAAGCTCAAGAACCTCACCTTTACAGCAAGAAAAATCGCTGAGATTGCAAATATTACCTTGAATGAACGGGACCCCTATGTGGGCAACAGTGCTTTTGCCCATAAGGGAGGCATGCATATCGATGGGGTGTGCAAGTCGTCAAGCTCCTTTGAGCATGTTGATCCTGAGCTCATAGGGAATAAGCGGCGATTCCTGATGTCCGAGGTTGCGGGACGAAAAACCATATTGGATAAAATTCGTGAGTTGAATCCAACCATCCATAAAGAATCCCAGGAAACTGAGGCCATTATCCAAAGACTCAAGGAGCTGGAGCATCAGGGCTATCAGTTTGAAGGGGCGGAAAGCACCTTTGAATTAGTCATCCGTAAGCAGCTTGGTAAATATAAGCCCTTCTTTGAACTGGAGAAGTTTAAGCTCATGACAGAGCAACCCACCATATCCGGACGTTCTGCTTCAGCTCTTATTAAGGTGACAGTGGATGGGCAATCGGAGATCACGGCAGCCGAGGGCGACGGTCCGGTTCACGCCTTGGATAAGGCCCTCAGAAAAGCCTTGGAGGTTTTTTATCCAGAGCTTTCCCATGTACACTTGACCGACTTTAAAGTCCGTGTGATTGACTCCCAATCGGCCACGGCAGCCAAGGTAAGGGTTCTAATTGAATCTACGG
>JAEYPI010000010.1 GCA_023410885.1 Bacillota bacterium | reverse complement strand
GCTTCGTAGAATTTACAGTAGCCGCTCAGCGTTTGTTGACATCTGTCGGTTTTGCAGGCCGATCTCCAATTTTTTCACCGGTTCCTTGGTGGGGTTGGAAAGCAGTAGTAGCCATGCAATAAAAACGATATCCCCCGGACAGATTATAGACCGCTGCAAAACCATTCTGGGTAAGAATACGGTAAGCAATATAGCCACGTAAACCAATTTGACAGAACACATAGACCGGTTTATTGGGGTCCAATTCATGAAATCTGCTTCTGAGCTCATCAACCGGTATATTAATCGCGCCTGTTAAAGTGCCAGCGGCGAATTCATCCTCGGTGCGTACATCCAAAAGCGTTACTTTATTGGGATCAAGGTCTGAGATATCATGCCAATGGAAGATTTTCATGTCACCATTTTGGATATTGGAAGCCACATATCCAGCCATGTTCACAGGGTCCTTGGCCGAACCGAAGGGAGGGGCATAGGAGAGCTCAAGGTTTGTAAGGTCCTGAACAGTCATGTTGGCCTTTATAGCAGTGGCCAATACGTCCATGCGTTTGTCAACACCTTTATAGCCTGTGATTTGAGCGCCCAGCAGCTTCCCGGTTTCTTTTTGGAATAGGAGCTTGATGGTCATAAACGAGGAGCCGGGATAATAGCTTGCGTTGGAAGCACTGAAAGTATAGGATTTTTCATACTCAATTCCTGTGTCCTTTAGGACGCGCTCGTTGCTGCCCGTGACAGCTACTGTCATGTCAAAGGCCTTTAAAATGGCTGTTCCTAATGTACCCTCATAGGTGCTGTCAAGGCCGGAAATATTATCGGCGGCAATACGCCCCTGACGATTAGCGGGCGAGGCCAACGGAACAAAAACCTTTCTTCCCGTTACCACGTCAACCACTTCCACTGCATCACCAACAGCATAAATATTAGGGTCACTGGTTCTCATGTGATTATCGGTAACAATACAGCCCCGGGTTCCAAGCTCCAAACCTGCATCTTTTGCAAGGGAGCTCTCAGGGCGTACCCCTACAGCCAAAATGACCATATCCGTTTTAATGCCGGGTCCTTGGCTCAGCGCGACATGATAGCCGCTTCCTTCCTGACGAATTCCTGTCACACCGTGATTGAGATACAGTGCTACGCCTTTTTTGAGGATATGTTTATGGACCTCGGCGGCCATATCAGCATCCAAGGGCTGGATTACATGGTCTGAAAGCTCGACTATTGCCACATTAAGACCTAAAGCATGGAGATTTTCAGCCATCTCAATACCGATATAACCGGCGCCCACTACCACAGCACTTCCGGGTCTATTTTTAGTCACGTAGTCTTTAATGCGATAGGTATCCGGAATATTGCGGAGTGTAAAGACGGCCTCCAACCGTGCACCTTCAATAGGAGGAACAATAGGCTCTGATCCAGGGGATAGGATTAAGCTGTCATAATTCTCCTCATAGACCTTTCCGTTGGATTCCCTTACCTCTATTGTTTTCTTCTCCCGGTTGATTTTTGTAACTTCACTTCGGATGCGCGCCTCCACATTGAGTCGCTCTTTGAAGGACTCTGGAGATTGGAGGGTCAGCTTCTCTTTATCTTTAATAACGTCTCCGATAAAATAGGGCAGGCCGCAGTTGGCAAATGAGATGTAGTCACCTCGTTCGAACATAATGATTTGTGCATGCTCATCAAGCCTTCTCAGCCTCGCAGCAGCCGTTGCACCACCTGCTACTCCTCCCACAACCAATACCTTTCGTGCCATACTGATCTACTCCTCTCATAAGCCCCAGCTCATTTTTTCAGAATGCATCCTTTTCTTCATAAGATGATCATATAACACTGGGGTTCCTCTTTTCAGTAACCATGTCACAAAGTAAAAACAGAAAAAAGGACTAGACTTATTATGCCATCGGCAATGAATAAGATGAAGAATTTTAAAAAATTATTAAGTGTTAAGAGCATATCTGAAATGTCATACCTATGGGAGAAGCGGAAAGCCTACGGGTATAGGATGATTTTGCCGCGGTTAAGCTTCACAGTGCCGTTTCCCTCCATTTCCTTCAAGAGGCGGCTAACGACTTCCCTGGCAGTGCCAAGCTCCGAGGCAATGGCCTCATGGGTTGCATAAAGGGGATAGGCACCGCCCGCTGTCTTGGACAGAAGAAAATCCATGAGGCGGTCACTGGTTCGTTTGAAGGTGATGTTCTCCAAGAGGTTTAAAACCGAGTAAAACTTAGCTGACATGGCGGAAAAGAAGAACTTCTGCAAGGGCGCAAGCTCATAGAAGAATTTTCTGAAGGATTCCAAAGGTATGAAAATAACCTCTGAGGGCTGCTCAGCAGAGGCCGCAACAGGAAAAGGTACGTCACCAATCCCCAATAGGCAGGCCACAGTGAGCACACAGGTCTCTCCTCGCCCTATACGGTATAGGGTTATTTCTTTTCCTTCTTCAGAGAGCTTATAAATTCGGATCGATCCTGAAAGCACAAGGATGACCCCGGAGCATTTGTGACCCTCATCCATAATGACATTGCCGCTGTCAATTTTCTGGCTATATAAGGCTTGTAAAAAGGATTCTTGTTTTAAGCCCAGTTCATTTACAAAGGGAAAAGCTGTCTTTAGATTTGAGATCGTTTTCTCATCGAGCATTGGCGTACCTCCTGGCAAAAAGGGAATAAATACAAGAGCCAACCACGAAAGTGGCGGGATAGCTGCTCTATGGGAGCTAATCACATTATAAGGTGTATTTGTACTGTTTTCAAGGAAGACCCGCCTTCACTCGAATCTTGTGAAAAGACGATTGAAGAAGGGTAAGTGGAATGGACGAAGGATGATAGTGGCTAGACTCATGGAACATGAAAAAAGACAGGGGGGATATCCTGTCTTTTAGAGATTCAGTTCGGATGATTGTAAAAATAAAGGCATTGAGATGTTTTATCGAAATTTTGTTCAAATCACTGGACAAGCTTATAGGATCATATTCTTAAAATCTTCCTTGCTTCTAAAACCGACAACCTTATTGGTAGCTTTACCTTGTTTAAAGGCAATAACGGTTGGAATACTCATGACACCAAACTTGCTGGCCAGTTCAGGCTCTTCATCAACATTAACCTTGAGTATTTTTACTTTTCCGCTCATTTCGCCGGCCAATTCATCCAGCACCGGTGAAAGCGTTCTGCAAGGTCCGCACCAAGGTGCCCAGAAATCTACCAATACGGGTAATTTAGAATCAGCTATTTCATTATCGAAATCTTTCTTTGTTACATGTCTAACGTCCATGGACGCTCAACTCCTTTCAATTCTTGCCGTAAAATTATTCTCCCATGATCATAATATAACGCATCTGATAGACATTATTCTGTGATAAAGTTACAGTTTATAATATGCTCATGCTATGATATAATTAGAACCCTTAGAAATTTTATTTTCTGAAAGAACTTGTTACTTTATCATAGCACAACAAGGCTCGACCCGCATTCATAACTTTCAACAAACCGGCTTTAGTGTTTAAAAAGTGGTTTCATGAGTCTATGAAAAGTAATTGAAGTACAATGGGAGGCTATTTTAACATGAAAATAGTTCAAATCATTAAAAATGCATTGCTTGTCCTTTTATGCGGGAGTCTGCTTGCAGGATGCTCCAGCAAATTTTCCAATAATAAGTCGGGTGGTGCCCAAGTGCCGGCGCCCACGCCTACCACTGTCGGTGAAGGTCAATATCAACTCACTTTTACACCCGGGTACCAGTTCTATCCACCTCAAGAAGGGGATCCTATCGCGATCATCAAAACCAACATGGGTGATATCAAGGTCAAATTATTCCCAAAGGAAGCACCCAAAGCGGTTGAAAATTTTACGACCCATGCCAAAAATGGGTACTATGATAATTTGATCTTCCACCGGGTTATTAACGATTTTATGATCCAGGGCGGAGATCCCAAAGGCGATGGCACAGGGGGTGAAAGCATCTGGGGTTCACCCTTTGAAGATGAATTTTCTTTGGATCTTCTGAACTACAGAGGAGCCCTCAGTATGGCTAATTCAGGTGAGAACACGAATGGCAGCCAATTCTTCATCGTTAACAAAAAAACAGTGAGTGACGATGATATCAGCTATTTAGAAGAAAGCGGCTACCCAGACCAGTTGATTAAGCTATACAAGGAAAATGGCGGTACGGAATGGCTGGATTTCAGACACACCGTGTTCGGGCAGGTCTATGAGGGCATGGATGTGGTGGATAAAATCTCCGGTGTTAAAGTAAATTCTGAGGATAAGCCCGTTGAGGATGTTATAATTAAAACCATAGAAATAAAAGAATTTGGCAAGGATTAGTGCTAAAAAGGAGAATTATTATGTCCTGTTATCAATTATCAGTTCCACAAAAGGGTGAGCTTGTAGCTCATATGAAGACCAGCATGGGCGACATGCTGATTCGTTTGTTCCCCGAAGATGCCCCGAGAACGGTAGAGAACTTTGTAACCCATGCAAAAAATGGTTATTTCAACAATCTGAAGTTCCATCGCATTATCAATGATTTCATGATTCAGGGTGGTGATCCCAAAGGGAATGGCACGGGCGGTCAAAGTATTTGGGGAAATCCCTTTAAGGATGAGTTCAGCCCTCGCCTTTACAACTTCAGGGGTGCCTTGAGTATGGCCAATTCAGGCCCGAACACTAATGGCAGCCAGTTCTTCATTGTTCAGAAAAAGAGCGTGAACAGCCGTGAAATACAGTACCTCAAGGGGCTCAAATATCTTGATGAAATTGTTACGGCCTATGAGGAAGTCGGCGGTACCATGTGGCTCGACAACAAACATTCTGTCTTTGGACAGGTTTTCCAAGGTCTTGACATATTAGATAAGCTTGCTCAGGTTGATACGGATGATAGAGATAGGCCTATAGAGGATATTCTGATACTGGGCATCGAAATCAAGGAATGGGAATAGTGAGGGCATGAATAAAAGGCAAATGGGTAAGAGGCTTCTTGCGGTACTTCTGATCGTTATCGGATTGTTTCTATGCATGAATACGTACTTTGCCTATGGATATTCCACCGATTGGAACCTGGGTGTCCTTTTACCCTTGCTTTTAGGTATAGGTTGTTTTGCTTATGCTTTGAAATTATTCCTTCTCAAAATGCCCATCATAAAAAATAAGCGATTAAGAACCTTTGTAATCGCTGCTTTCATCGTTTGCGTTTTAGTTTTTGTAACAGTGGAGGCTTTCATTATTGCAGATCCTTATACCCACCGCTCCGAGCTGGCAGGTAAAGTGGATGCAGTTATTGTGCTGGGGTGCGGGATATGGCCTGATGGGAGGCCCACCTTGGCGCTCACTTCACGTCTGGACAGGGCTATAGCGTATTATAGGATGAATCCCCATGCCACCCTTTATGTATCAGGGGGACAGGGGCCAAATGAGCCCTTTCCTGAGGCGTTGGCCATGGAAACCTATCTTCTTAACCAGGGTATACCTCAAGAGAAAATTATTAAGGAAGACAAGTCAACCAGTACCCGTGAAAACTTCGAGTTTACAAGAAGACTCATGAACATACCAAAAGATGAACGCTATAGAATTGTCTTTGTCACTAACGACTTTCATGTGCTGCGTTCCAGAATTCTGGCTGATCGCTTCGGTTTTGAGGCCTACGCCATTCCGGCCCCAACACCTTCTGTTATTCTCTTTAACAGTTATTTGCGTGAATTTTTCGCCTTTGTGAAATCCATGCTGGTCGATTATTAAGCATTCTCTTTATCCTTGCCCAACAGTACGCTTATTACCTCCGGATAGATTTCCTTTGCATGGGTCTTCCAGTTATTACAAATCGAACGGGCGTCTTCTCTTGAGCCCACCGAAAGCCGAATATCGATGAGGGGATTAAAATCCTCAACTATACGGCACTTCACTTCATACTCACTCTCGTTTTCAAGGGTATATTCTGCAACGATTGATGTTTCGAGGCGAATAACCGAGCGAATGACATCAATATTTTGGTCAAGCCTATTACGGATGCCCAGAGGCAATAGGTCGATAAACATTTCCAGCATCTCGCCGCCCTGGGTGGATAGGCTGTAATAATCGATATTATCGCGGGTTTCAGTTTCGATTAGCTGGTCATGCTGCATTTCATGTATTCCTTGCTGAAGAAGGAAATAATTCATGTATCGATTTTCCAGCATGATACGGGTAAGCTGCATATTGCTGACAGGAATCTTGACCCGGTTGAAAAAATATAATAGCAAAACCTTATTTTCGGCTTTTTCGCGGCTTTCTAAATCCATTATCCCCTACTCCTTTGAATGCATTATATACTATTCTAACCTTTAACAGCCTCACGAACAAGGATATTCATCCACAATCTAGTGTACATTAAACTATAGGGTAAATTTAGGGCCAAGGAAGAGACCTGTTATTTGGTGGGGTGCCGATTGAATTATATCCGGCCTGGTAAAAAGCTGAAACAAGTCATTAAAGGAGCTGTTGCATTAAGGCTTAACCATCCTGCAGGGGCTCTTTTTTGTTTTGGGGTCAAGGAATTAATTCTTCTTTAAAGTGCAAAATAAAGTTCATCACATCTGCATATTGCTTCCCATAAGCAGAATGGGGTATAATTTTCAGATAAATACGGTTGCGAAGGTGAGGTAACATGGCAGGAACAATTACAGAAAAGATTCTGGCCGCCCACATTGTAGAAGGCGAAGCCAAAGCAGGATGCGAGGTCGCATTAAAAATCGATAATACCCTTACACAGGATGCCACCGGTACGATGGCCTATCTTCAATTTGAGGCCATAGGAATAAATAGAATTAAAACCCAATTCAGTGTGAGCTTTGTGGACCATAACACGCTCCAGACTGACTTTAAAAATGCAGATGACCATCAGTTTCTTGAATCCATAGCTAAGAGGTATGGTCTCTATTTTTCCAAGCCGGGTAACGGGATCTGCCATCAGCTTTTCTTAGAGCGCTTCGCAATTCCGGGTAACACCCTTATCGGTTCTGACAGCCACACGCCTACTGCAGGCGGTATGGGCTGCTTTGCCATGGGTGCCGGAGGCTTGGATGTGGCTTGCGCCATGGCTGGTTCAACTTTTCGTATCAAGTACCCCAAAATTGTCGGTATTGAACTCACTGGAAAGCTCAATCCATGGGTTTCAGCCAAGGATGTCATTCTGGAGGTTCTCCGGCGAGTAGATGTCAAGGGTAATGTAGGCAAGGTATTTGAATACTTCGGAGAAGGGGTCAGTGCCTTAAGCGTGCCGGACCGTGCCACCATCACCAATATGGGTACGGAAACAGGCTGCACCACAAGTATTTTCCCAAGTGATGATATTACCTATGAATTTTTAAAGGCTCAAAATCGCGAACAGGATTTCAAGAGGCTGGTTGCTGATGCCGATGCCTCCTATGATGAGGTCATTGCCATCAACCTCTCGGAGGTTGAACCCATGGTGGCACTGCCCCATAGTCCCGGCAATGTAAAAAAGGTCAGAGAAGTAGGCCCTATCAAGGTGAATCAGGTGGCTATCGGCTCCTGTACCAATTCCTCTTTGCGAGATTTAAAAATTGTCTCCCAGGCTTTTAAGAGTAAAACGGTTTCAGATTCTCTCCATGTATTCATCAGCCCCGGCTCACGCCAGGTGGTGGAGCACTTAGCTGAGGATGGCGATTACACGCATTTGGTGCGTGCGGGTGCCAGAATGATGGAAAATGCCTGCGGTGCCTGTATCGGAATGGGCTGTGCACCTAGCTCGGGAGGCGTTTCTGTCAGAACCTTCAACCGTAATTTTGAAGGGCGAAGCGGAACGAAAGATGCCCAGGTTTATCTGGTGAGTCCTGAAACAGCTGCAGCTACAGCTCTTATGGGTGTTCTGACCGATCCGAGGGAGCTTGGCAGCTACCCTAATGTTAAGCTTCCTGAAAGCTTTATTATTAATGATAATATGATCTTAGCGCCTCTGCCCTTGGAAGAAGCAGAGAAGATTGAAATAAAAAGAGGGCCAAATATCAGACCACTTCCTTCCTTTGATCCTCTTTCCAGTACCCTGACCGGCAAGGCCCTCATCAAGGTTGGCGATAATATCACTACCGATCATATTATGCCGGCCGGTGCTAAAATTTTGCCCTTGAGAAGCAATATACCTGAGATCTCTAAATATGTATTTGAGGCTAATGATCCAAGGTTTTATGAAAAGGCCAAGGAAGCCGATGGCGGATTCATCATTGGCGGCGAAAACTATGGACAAGGCTCAAGCCGTGAGCATGCCGCCCTTGCCCCCAAGTATTTGGGTGTCAAAGCGGTTATTGTCAAAAGCTTTGCTAGAATTCACCTGGCGAACCTGATTAATTTCGGCATTGTGCCTCTTACATTTAAAAATGCTGAGGATTATGATAAGATCAGCGAAGGTGATGAGCTGGTTGTTGAAATCGCTGATTTGAGAGGAAGCTGCCTGCTGAAAAATACCACAAAGGGCTTGCCCTTAGAGCTGGAGCACACCTTGTCGGACAGGGATGCAGAGATTTTAATGGCGGGCGGAAAGCTCCCTTGGATTAAGAAGCAGTATTAATATATGAAGATGAGTTGAGATTAGGAGGCACGTAATGTCAAAAATTGCGATGAAAACCCCACTAGTTGAGATGGATGGGGACGAAATGACCCGTATAATCTGGAAATGGGTTAAAGAAATCCTGCTGGAGCCCTATGTGGATTTAAAGACTGAATACTATGATTTAGGCTTGGAATGCAGGGATCGGACCAATGATCAAGTCACCATTGATTCAGCTCTTGCTACCAAAAAATATGGGGTTGCTGTTAAATGCGCCACAATCACTCCCAATGCGGCTCGCGTTAAGGAATATAATCTCAAGGAGATGTGGAAGAGTCCTAATGGCACCATACGCGCCATTTTAGACGGCACGGTTTTCAGGGAGCCTATTATGGTCAAAGGAATCACTCCTTTTGTAAGGACCTGGAGGAAGCCGATTTCCATTGCACGTCATGCCTACGGGGATGTATACAATAATACTGAAATGAAGGTTTGCGGTCCCGGTAAATGTGAGCTCGTTTTTACCGACCTTAAGGGGAATGTGACGCGCAAAACCATTCATGACTTTGATGGGGATGGCATCGTCATGGGCATGCACAATACGAAAAAGTCCATTGAGAGCTTTGCACGTTCCTGTTTTAACTATGCCCTTGATACGAAGCTGGATCTTTGGTTTGCGACAAAGGATACGATTTCCAAGACTTATGATCATAGCTTTAAAGACATTTTCCAGGATATCTATGACGCGGAATATGGGGATAGGTTTAAACAAGCAGGTATAGAATACTTTTACACCCTTATAGATGATGTGGTGGCCCGTGTCATGCGGTCGGAGGGTGGTTTCCTTTGGGCCTGTAAAAACTACGATGGCGATGTCATGTCAGACATGGTAGCCTCTGCTTGCGGTAGCCTTGCCATGATGACCTCTGTTTTGGTATCCCCTGAGGGCTATTATGAGTATGAAGCTGCTCATGGAACCGTTCAGCGCCATTACTACCAGCACCTCGAGGGAAAAGAGACCTCTACCAATTCGGTGGCAACACTCTTTGCCTGGACGGGTGCTCTTCGTAAAAGAGGAGATTTGGATAATCTTCCTCAACTGATCACG
>JAEYPI010000164.1 GCA_023410885.1 Bacillota bacterium | reverse complement strand
GAACCCTTGTATATAACTGGGTTGACGCTGCCACACTCAATTGGAATGGAGAAACACCCAGTAATGACCTAACCCAAGCAATAAACGACATCAGTACAAATTCCGGAACCAATATTGAGGCAGGACTTCAGTTGGGCCTTAATTTGCTTAATGTTTCGACTGTGTCAGGCATTGCCAACAGATATGCTGTCCTGCTTTCAGACGGTTCCCCCAACAGAAAGGTATCCAGCGACAGGGACAGTACAACGTCTATTGGGGGTACAAGTACTGATTCAAATAAGCAAGCTGCCGATCTGGCGGCTGCTGTGGCAGAAAAGATTACCGGAGAATCCCCCAATGGTCTTGGGATACCACTATACTCCATATGCTACGGTGCTGCCAACGATAAGATCAGCGGATTTAACCCTAGTAAAACTGTAAGCGAGTGGATTAATGAAATATCCGTCCGAAGCTTTTCTGCTGCCAACTCTTCGGAACTGGCCATAGGCTTTAAAAATATCCTTAGCCAAATTAATCTCATCACAAAGGCCTGGACAGTTACAGATCCCATGGGGCAAAATATTATATTTGAAACCGATTATAACACACGGGAGCATGGCATTGGGTTGGATTCGGCAGCAAACCTCAGGAACTATAATAAAGAGACCAAGACGCTGTATTGGAATCTTAATGGAGAAACCCACACCACTACCGGTCCTGATAATGATAAAACATATACCTACACCTTGACTTATCGCGTCCGTCTGGATACTTCCGATCCGAGCTTTGCGGAAAAAGAGAACGGAAATGACAAATACTACCTGACCAACGGCTATACCGAGCTAAGCTATGCGTTTTATAACGAGAATGGCCAGCTTTTGGACGAGGCAGGAAATCGCATATACAATGATGATGGTAGCGTGAACTCCAACTCCGATAAGGTTACCACCCTGCGCACCCTAGGCTTCAAGGTTCCAAGAGTTAAGGGCTTGCTTCCAACCGTTAGCTATACGGTCAATTATTGGACATTGGATAAAGTAAGCAAGCAGTATGTTTTAAATGATAGCTCCTATAGCGATACGGCAAAGCTTTGGGATTCTGTGACGCTGAGCAGCGATGCTATAAAAATACCAAATTATAGCTTTGACCATGGCGATGTAGGTACGTATCAGATCGTCTCTACTGCCAACAGAGTCTTTAATCTTTACTACAATCCGGATCCGGCCTCTGTTATTGTAAACCATTACTACACGGATATTAATATTGACAGGGACGGCAACAAAACCGAGAGCAGCACAGCATTCACCGATACACAAACAGGTCTGTATGCAGGTGACACCTATTCCTATTCCGGTAACGAAAGACCAACTCACGGGAATACAAGCTATACCCTGGATAAGATTGAGACCAACGGCAAAGACCATAACGCTTATAGCAAGACCATTACCCTCTCAAAAAACGAGAATGAGAACATCATCAATTTCTACTACATCCATACCAATGACCAGCGGGATCCGGCCTCAGTCATCGTTAAAAAGGTCTATACCCCCTATGCATGGAAGCTTGTTGATGGTAAATATGTAGAGGTTGCGGGTGAACCTTCAGAGGTAATTGCAGCTGAGGCAGGCGATCTACGCGCCAACACCAGCTATACAATCGATATGGCGGCTGACAGCAATCACAGCGGATATTCCTATATCCGTACAGAATGCTCAAACTCATCTCTAAAGGTCAATGGTACAACAGCCACCATGACATTGTCGGCAGGACAGAATGCGATAACAATTTACTATGATCTTCATGAGCAAAATGAACCCGCCAAGGCTACAATCACTCTCAAGCACAACTATGCATTAAAAGAGACGAGTATAGATGAGAATGGCTCACCTGTGACAAGGCTCACTGAAAATACTGTTATTGATCATGCAATTGACGCCCACGTGGGTGACAGTCTGGCGGCCTATAACCTCCAGCAGAAAAACACCTATGATGGTATTGCATACAGCCCCGATGCTACCAATACAGGTAAGTTGACCTCCGGAACCGTTACCGGCAATCATATGGTAATTGAGCTACACTATGCCAAGACTCTGGCACCAAACACCACAGGCGTCACTGTGACACATATCTACCGCGATGTTATGGAGGAGACCTATACCGTATATGGTGAAACAAATGAGGCAATCGGATATGAAACAAGAACCGTCCTGACACCCCTCGAAGGTGAGACTGTGGTTAAGAGCTATCCTGAGGAAAGCACGCATAATCTGTATGTGGGTCAGCGTTTTGATGCTGAACAGGTAAGCAAGGAGGGCTTTACATTTAACGAAGATGCATCGGACCCTTTAACCATTCTCTCCCTTAATGAAAGAGGCAATAGCATCACGCTCTACTATGACAGGAATATAGCTCCTAAAGATAGCCGTGATGAGGCAGCCATAACGGTGCAGCATGTTTATACGACCCACACCCGAACCCTCGTTAATAACGAGCCCGGAACTGTTACTACCACCCTCTATGAGACAGAAGCCTTCGATAATCTCAAGGCGGGTTCCACCTTTAATGCAGAGCTTAAAACAGCCTACAACGGAACTATTTACACCGTTATTGGCGAACCCTCATTGAGCAGAATACTACAAAAGGGTACAAACAGCACTATAGTCATTAATTATGTGCGTGAGGTCAGTAACCTGGAGCCGGTCCCCTACACGGTCGGTTATCGTTACAAAACCTATGAGATGACGGTACAGAACGGTATTGCAAGCTATTATGACGAACCCGGCATCCAAACTTTTGGCCCAGATTCCTACAGCGGCTATGTCAATCAGGAAGTAACTCTCCCGGTCGCTCCGAGCGATGCACCGGACGGCTTTACTGCTGACGGAAGCAATCCGTCTGCTACCCAGACCTTGGGTGCCAGCGGCAATGATTTTGTCTTTTCCTACGCCAGGTATAATGAGCTGGATAAGGTTACGGTTAAATCCAATCACCACTACACAACCATTAACAGCGTAGGTGTCGGATCAACACAGGATGTTGAAGACTCCGGAGCCTATAAGTATATTGGCGAGTCCTGGACAGCAAGCAGCAATACTCTCAATAATGCTTTCACGCTTAAATTCTACACCGTGAATGGTGGTCCACAGCAGAGTGGAGACTCCTACAGAGCGGAGAGCTTAGATGAGGATGTAACTGTTGACTTCTATTATGAGCAGGACAATAGCGTAAGGGCTTCCTACACCATCAAGCATATCTACATCACCACCGATTGGGACGGAACCCAAACCACAGTTGAAAAGGTGGAGAATGGCGGGAACCCCGTTCAAAGCTATGCGGGACTAAAGGCAACAGGAATTCCCGACTTGATGGAGGATGGAGAAGGAGCTCCCCTGTTTACACTGACGAATGCAGCCGCCTCCCCCGATTTTGACGAGGATGCAGGCTACACCATTACCCTTATTGAAGGCAATAACAACATCATCACCTTCACCTACGGGCGCAGTGTTGATAAGGAGCCTGATGAGCCGGAGGTTGAAATCGAAGATCCGGAGATACCTCAAGGTGGGGTCCCTACCCCCGGAGCACCTGACACATCTGATCAAATAGAGATCCTGGAGGAGGTACCGCTGGGTAATCTGCCTCAGACCGGTACTATGGCCGATCCCATGAAATCATCCCGGCTCTTGGATATGATGGTCATGAGCCTCTCCCTGACCACTATCGGCGTGATTGTTACCATCGGCCGCAGGAAGAAAAAAGAACAGCTGTAAATAATTGATTTAAAGGGGTAACTTCTATGACTATACCATGCTTCATAGAAGTTACCCCTTAATTGATATTACCTTAGTTTACCTTAGTATATTTTACGTTTTATTGCTCTTTTCTTGCTTTATTGCAAGATAGCTATTATAATAGTTCAAGTGGATAATGAATAGGTCTATTTATTTGTTTTCCCTATCATTAGACAACTGTGTTGACATGCGCTTTCAGGACATAAAACACCTAGAATGCTTGACATAATATCTGTAAGCTATTTGATCGGTAAATCACCCTGAATTGCAAAATGTAAACAAGCCAAGACAGGCTTATTTTGTTGTGGGCTTTCAATAAGCGAAGAGTCTCTTAAATAACGTGTCTTTGGAAGACCAAGTAAGGAGTGATATTCTGAATGCTGAAGTACATATCTAAACGGGTGCTATTATCTATGTTTACCCTATGGATTGTGGCAACTATAACCTTTTTCATTATGTATCTGGTTCCCGGTGGACCTTTCTTATCAGAAAAAACACCTACGGCGGCCACTCTTGAATCTCTAAATGCCAAATATGGCCTTGATCAGCCAAAGCTCGTTCAATACAAGAATTACATGCTGAAGGCGGTAAAAGGGGATTTGGGTCCCTCAATTAAAAAAAGAGGACAAACCGTCAATCAAATTATTGCACGAGGATTTAAAGTCTCAGCAAAGGTAGGTGGCATAGCAATTCTCGTTGCTGTATGCATCGGTGTGCCCCTTGGCTGTATTGCAGCTTTAAATCGTGGAAAATGGTTGGATAACTTAATCATAGTCGTCGCCACATGCGGTATTGCCATACCGGGCTTTGTGGTTGGTACGCTGCTAATGGTCATATTTAGCGTCGGTCTTAATCTTCTACCGACATATGGCTTGACGACGTGGCGTCATTATATCATGCCGGTCATGGCATTATCTTTTTACCCAACGGCTTATATCTCTCGTCTTATGCGTTCAAGTATGCTCGAAGTCCTGGGTCAGGACTATATGCGCACCGCAAGAGCAAAGGGATTATCCCAGTTCTGGATGTTGTTTAAGCATGCTCTGAGAAATGCAATACTCCCAGTTGTCACCTATCTTGGTCCTCTATTGGCCTATACGCTAACGGGCAGCTTTGTTGTTGAGAGTATTTTCACAATTCCCGGGATCGGCAATGAATTCATAAGCTCCATAACAAGCCGCGATTACACCATGATCATGGGTACGACCATATTCCTTGCAACACTGGTTATTTCCATGAATCTTCTGGTTGATATCGCTTACAAAATTATAGACCCAAGAATCAAGCTTAAGTAGGAAGGATGTTGCGACATGAAAGAAATTAAAAAAATGCCTAGCTTTCAACTAGACGTGTCAGATTTCCTTCCGGCCGATAAGGATGAGAAGCAAAGTCTTGTTGTTATGCGGGAAAGCGTTAGCTTTTTACGTGACGGTATCAGACGACTCACAAAAAATAAAATCGCCATGGTGAGTTTGGTTATTATTATTCTAGTCTGTATTTTTGCCTTTATATTACCGGGATTTTACCCTTATTCCTATGAGCAGCAAATTCGTGGTAGCGAGAATCTCGCACCCATGCAATATTCTGAGAAAGAATTGGCTGAAATTGCAAACGGTGGCAAGGTATTCCCCCACATCCTGGGTACTGATTCCTTGGGACGTGACACCATGATACGTCTTATGATGGGGAGCCGAATCTCCCTATTGGTCGGTTTGGTCGCCAGTGCCCTTGTCCTTGTGATCGGCTCTTTGTATGGTACCGTAGCCGGTTATTTCGGGGGCAGAGTTGATATGGTGATGATGCGAATCGTAGATATCATCTATACCATTCCCGATATTTTGGTTATCATTCTTTTGATGGTTACACTAAAATACCCGCTAGAGGATCTTGCTAACACTGTTCCAGGATTCGCTTGGATTAATACGATAGGTGTCGGACTCATCAGTATCTTTATTGTTTTCACCCTGCTTTACTGGGTAGGAATGGCTCGTATTGTCAGAAGCCAGATTCTAACCCTGAAAGAGCAGGAATATGTAACGGCTGCAAGAGCTTTGGGTGCAAGTCATGCCAGGATTATTAGAAAGCATCTTCTGACAAATGTTATGGGAACCCTTATTGTAACAACAACCTTGCAAATCCCTGCGGCTATTTTCACTGAAAGCTTTTTGAGTTTTATTGGTATCGGTGTTGCCGCACCTATGCCCAGCTTAGGTTCCATGGCGGCTATAGCCATTGACGGTATCTACTCCTACCCTTACAGACTTTTGGCACCGGCCCTTATGATCAGCCTTATTATCCTGTCATTTAATCTGTTTGGTGACGGATTACGTGATGCCTTCGACCCCAAGCTAAAGAAATGAGGTGCTTAATATGAGCGAAATGTTATTGAATATCCAAAATGAGCGCCTGTCTTTCTTCACCCCGGCTGGCGAGGTAAAGGCGCTTAATGATGTATCTATAAAAATGAATGAAGGGGATGTCCTTGGTATAGTAGGTGAGAGCGGTAGCGGAAAGAGTGTTACTGCTTACTCGCTAATGGGACTTACAGACCGCGCAGGCAAGATTATTGGTGGAACCATTGATTTCAATGGCCATCGTATTAACGAGATGTCTGAGAAAGATATGCGAAAAATTCGCGGCAATGAAGTCAGCATCATTTTCCAGGACCCTATGACAAGCCTTAACCCGGTTTTCACCATAGGCAATCAAATCCGTGAAGTTATCATGCTCCACACCGGCAAAAATCGAAAGGAAGCCAATGAGCGTGCTGTGGAGCTTTTAAGCCTTGTTGGAATTAATGAACCGGCGAAGAGACTCAAGCAATATCCCCACGAGCTGTCGGGTGGTATGCGCCAGAGAGTTATGATTGCTATCGCTTTGGCTTGCGAACCGAAGCTGTTGATAGCAGACGAGCCCACAACGGCCTTGGATGTTACCATCCAGGCTCAAATTCTTGAGTTGATGATCGAGCTTAAAAATAAAATTGGAATGTCTATTATTATGATTACCCACGATCTTGGTATCGTTGCTAATATGTGCCAAAAGATTGCCGTTATGTATGCGGGTAAAATTGTGGAATATGGCTCAGTTGATGAAATTTTCTACAACCCCCAGCATGAGTACACAAAGGGCCTTCTCCGCAGTATTCCTAAGTTGACAGAAAAGGAACACAAGAAACTCGTGCCCATTGAAGGCACACCTGTCGACATGCTAAATCCACCGGCGGGCTGTCCTTTTGCTCCCCGCTGTGAGAGCTGCATGAAAATTTGTCTTAGAAAAATGCCTGAATATACGACCATTAAAGATGATCACTACAGCGCCTGCTGGTTGCTGCAGAAAAAAGAGTTTGAGCAGGGGGGTGCAGCTAAGTGAGTAAGAAGCTATTAGAGGTTCAGAATCTAAAGCAGTATTTCCATGTAGGAGGAAGCCTATTTAAGCCCCTTTATGTAAAAGCTGTGGATGATGTAAGTTTGTTCATAAATAAAGGTGAAACCCTAGGTCTTGTTGGAGAAAGCGGATGCGGAAAAACCACAATGGGCCGAACCATTCTGCGTCTTCATGAACCAACCGCAGGAAAAATAATTTATGACGGCTTAGATATTACAAAAGTCAATATGCTCCCTTACAGACGCAAGATGCAGATCGTCTTCCAGGATCCCTATGCGAGCCTTGACCCTCGTATGACCGTCGGTGATATTGTAGGCGAGGCCATCGATATTCATAAGCTTGCGTCCTCCAAAAAGGATAGACGGGATATCATTATCAGTATGCTCGAACGTGTCGGACTAAACAGCGAGCACGCCAATCGCTACCCCCATGAATTCTCCGGTGGGCAGCGTCAACGAGTAGGAATTGCCAGAGCCCTTGCGGTTAATCCTGAATTTATTGTATGTGATGAGCCTATTTCTGCTCTTGACGTGTCAATACAAGCTCAGGTTGTCAATATGTTCGAGGACTTGCAGGAAACCATGGGGCTGACGTACCTTTTCATCGCCCATGATCTGAGCGTTGTCAAACATATCAGTCATCGGATTGGTGTTATGTACCTTGGTAAGCTGGTGGAGCTTGCAGATAACAATGAATTAATATTCCACAGTGCTCACCCCTATACCCGATCACTGATCTCTGCTATTCCCATTGCTGACCCGACACAAAGCAGAAGCAATAAGCGTATTGTTTTAGGTGGCGATGTGCCAAGCCCTGTTAATCCGCCTAGCGGCTGTCGGTTCAGAACACGCTGTCAATATGCAACCGAGCTCTGCGCCCAAAAAGAACCGGAGTTTAAGGAAATCTCGTCGGGACATTTTGCTGCTTGCCATCATTTAGACAAAGTAAAATAATCGATAAAGAAAAATAA
>JAEYPI010000119.1 GCA_023410885.1 Bacillota bacterium | reverse complement strand
ACATGGGTGGATCCGATTACTTCATAGGTAAAGGGTGGTGACGCTGTATTGCCACTGTTGCTGAGAATTTGTTGAATAACCTTTAAGCATTCTTCTGCTGCTGCTTTAGTCTGGGGTCCGGGATCATTGTCGATTTGACCCTTATAAACCCCTATGTATTTCATAGCCTTTTGAAAATCCAATATATTCATTTCATTATCATCTCCAAAAATAAATGGTCCGGGTGAAGAATTTTCTTTTTATACATATTATGCCGAATGGGAAAAAGGGGACAGGCATAAACCTTAATAAACCATAATTTAGCTCTAAAATTGGAGTAACTTTTGCGCATCAGACAATTGGTCTATAATAGGAGTAGAACTAAATAGACGAGATAAAATCAATGGATAGAAAGGATGTACAGATATGAAGGTCTATGTCATGCTCGCAGACGGTTTTGAGGAAATAGAAGCGTTGTCGGTTGTGGATGTGCTGAGGCGCGGTGAGGTTGAAACCATCATGGTCTCTGTCAAGGCCGATAAAACTGTTGCAAGCGCAAGAAATATACAGGTCATTGCCGATACAACCCTTGATCAGATAAAAGTGGAGCTTGAGGACATGATTGTGCTGCCCGGTGGTGGCCGAGGGGTTGATGGGCTTAAAAATACAAAACCTCTAATTGATATACTAAAAGCGCATCAGGCAGAAAAAGGCTTGCTGGCGGCTATCTGCGCCGGACCTTCCATACCGGGTAAATTAGGCTTTTATAATGGAGTGAAGGCCACCTGTTATCCGGGCTTTGAAGAGTATCTTGAAGGTGCAATGGTTACTGAGGATGATGTTGTGGTGGATCAGAATTTTATCACCGCAAGAGGGGCAGGGGTATCGTTAGAGTTTGCCTACGCCATTCTTTCGATCATTAAAAGCCAGGAATTAGCTGAAAAAATAAGTAAGGCCATGATCTACAGGGTGTAAAATTTACTACAAACATAGTACAAACATAGGCGTTTGGTCCTATCATTATTGGTGGGTTTCACTCTTGTTGCGCCATTATAATTCATGTAAAATGGATTTGTTTAAAAAATGTCAAACAAGGGAAGGAGTAGACCCATGTTGATAAAGACCGCAAACAAGAACGCAGAGCACCTTAAAAAGAATGCGTACCCCGGTCGTGGCATTGTCCTTGGCGTTACCCCCAATGGTGAGAAATTGGTTCAAATCTATTGGATTATGGGTCGCAGCGAGAATAGTAGAAACAGGGTTTTTGTTGAAGAAACTGGCTTTGTTAGAACAAAGGCTTTTGATGAAAGCAAGCTCTCTGATCCATCCCTTATTATCTATTATCCTTTAAAGACGCTTGGTTGTTATCACATTATCTCCAACGGGGATCAGACCGATACGGTATACGACTATCTCAATAAAGGTTCCAGCTTTGAAGAAGCCCTTATGACGCGCGAGTTTGAACCTGATGCGCCTAACTTCACGCCCAGAATAACCGGGCTCATGGCACTCGATGGAAAGAATGCCTATTCTCTGGCTATTTTGAAAACCCAGGGGGGAGACCCCAGGACCTGTGTGCGACACTTCTTCCACGTGGAAAAGCCCTTGCCTGGGCTGGGACATTGTATACATACCTACTCGGGTGATGGTGAAATCCTGCCATCATTTGACGGAGAACCGTATCTGATGCCAATTCCAAATAGTGCAGAGGAAGCCTTGTCCACCTATTGGGAACTCTTAAACCCAGATAACAGAATCTCGCTTTTAGTTAAAACCATTGACATTAGAACCGGCAATGTTGAAATAAAGATTAAGAATCCTCATAGCTGCTGATAATATTTAAGGCAGGATGAAATACATGCGTGAATTGTCCATAAAATATGGCTGTAACCCTCATCAAAAGCCTTCAAGAATTTATATGAAAAACGGAGAGCTGCCCCTTGCCATATTAAACGGTAACCCAAGCTACATCAATTTTGCAGACGCTCTTAATGCCTGGCAGCTGGTCAAGGAGCTTAAAGAAGCCACTGGACTTCCAGCCGCTACCTCATTCAAGCATGTGAGCCCGGCAGGTGCTGCAGTGGGTGTTCCATTGAGCGATACACTGAAAAAAGCCTCCCATTTAGAAGGACACACCCTTTCGCCCGTTGCTTCAGCTTATGCTCGAGCGAGAGGTGCTGATCGCGTGTCCTCTTTCGGAGATTTTATTGCCATTAGCGACAGGGTGGATATTGATACTGCCAAATTGCTTGCTAAAGAGGTCTCTGACGGCATTATTGCCCCTTCCTATGACAGCGAAGCATTGGATATACTGAAAGCCAAGAAAAAAGGCGGCTATGTTATTATGCAGATTGACCCTGGTTATATCCCGGAAAACATGGAAAGTCGCGAGATCTTTGGTATAACCCTTGAGCAACTAAGAAATAATGCTATTATTACCAAGGAGAGCTTCAATCAAATTGTAACTGTGGATAAGGGCCTTACTCCAGAAGGAATCCGTGATCTTCTTATTGCGACCATTACATTGAAATACACGCAATCCAACTCCATCTGCTTTGCCTATGACGGACAGGTCATCGGGTGCGGTGCCGGTCAGCAGTCCCGTATTCATTGTACGCGCTTGGCGGCAGGAAAAGCTGATACCTGGATGCTGCGCCAACACCCCAAGGTTCTGGCCATGCACTTTAAGGAAGGACTTAAGAATCCGGTTATTGATAACGCTATAGACCTTTACTTGAGGGATGATATTACAGAAGCTGAATTAAAGGAGTGGGAGGCGCTTTTCGAAGTCATTCCTGAGAAGCTGACCCCAAAAGAAAAAACGGAGTGGATCAAAGGTTTTAGTGGTGTGGCTTATTCCTCAGATGCCTTTATTCCTTTTAAGGACAATATCGATAGAGCCGCAATGAGCAATGCTAAATTCGTTGCACAGCCCGGTGGATCGGTACGAGATGAGGAAGTCATCAATGCCTGTAATAACTATGGAATGGTGATGTGCTTTACAGGATTAAGACTGTTTCATCATTAAGATCATATTGAGGGTTAAAGTTGCGAGGTTAAATTAGACAGGCTTGCTCATGTGAGATAATGAAGGATTGAATACTAACATGTTGGAAAATGTACTATGGATGGTCATATTGGCAGCTTTGACTGCCTATTCAGGTATACTTGTCACTAAAAAGCAAACTAAAAGGGTGTGGTTTATTGTTTTAGCCGAACTCGCTTTAGTTTGCCGATACATCCTAATTTATGTGCTTTATGCCAATGGTACAGAGGTTTCCGGAACCGATGGCCTCATTTATCACCAGGTGGCTAAAGATGTAGCCCAGCAGCTCTGGAATGGAAAAAACCTCTTTGAAGTCGAATATCAATATACC
>JAEYPI010000206.1 GCA_023410885.1 Bacillota bacterium | reverse complement strand
ATATTATAGACTAACAAACCCTGAAAGTAATTTTACCGCGTTTTCTACATCCTTCATATCCACCATCTCTGCGGTATCATGGATGAATCTTGTGGGAATGGAGACGCCGCCTGAGGGAATACCACCTGCCGTGATATGTATGCTCCCGGCATCGGTTCCTCCATCCATCATGACTTCCATCTGGTAAGGAATATTCTTATTCTGAGCCGCTTGAATCAAGCGATCCTTGACCATGGGGTGAGCGATGACGCTTCTGTCCTTTATCTTGACAGTGGGGCCTTCTCCCAGGCGCACGGCCATGGGCTTGCAGCTTGGCGTGTCGCCTGTATCACAGACATCAATGGCAAGGGCCATGTCTGGTACTATGCCGAAAGCCGCTGTTCTAGCACCCCTTAAACCAACCTCTTCCTGAGCCGTAAAGACATAATAGATTTCGTTATCTGTTTGGGGGTGACTTAAAGCGAGCTGAATGAGGACAGCGCAGCCTATCCGGTCATCCAGAGCCTTGGAAATGACCTTGCCGTGCTGTTCAATAGTCTCACCAACAAACACAGCCAGATCACCAACCTTGACCAGTTTTTCTGCTTCTTCTCTGGAGCCGGCTCCGATATCGATATACATCTTTTCAAGCTTGGCATTCTTCATATTGTCGATGTTTTCCTCATACCAGACGACGCCCACGATACCATTTTCAAAGGTGACACGCTGTCCCAGGATAATCATGGGAGGAAGTCCGCCAATGTTGCCGAACCTCAAAAAGCCTTTATCATCAATATAGGTTACAATAATGCCGATCTCATCCATGTGGGCCGCTAGCATGATCTTCTTCCCTTGGCCCTTCTTGACGCAAATGAGATTGCCTAACGCGTCGGTTCTTATTTCATCTACCTTATCTTTCATAAGTGCTTTGATGGTCTCTGCCACTCTTTTTTCATAGCCCGAGGGCCCGAAGGTCTGGGTTAATGTTTTTATCATCTCAAACATATTCTTTTCCTCCTTGTTCACGGTAAAGATGGATTTCAGCTGGGTCCTGTGCTCCGCCTAGGAGTCTTCCTGTAGATCCTGTAATGGGCAGCGTTTCTAAAACCTTGCGGGCCAGCTCCAGCATGTGCGCAAAATCGGATTTATCCATGACCGATACCGGTGTATGGATATAACGGCAGGGAACCGCTATAGTTGCCACTTTCACACCCGTTGCATTCGCTTGGATGCGCCCGGCATTTGTTCCACCCGAGACGGTCTTTTTGTACTGGTAAGGAATCTGATGAACCTTTGCCACATCGGTAATAAGATTTAGCAGGTCCCTGTCGGTAATGACCGAACGATCCATAACAGTGAGCGCGGGTCCTTTGCCGCACCAGGTACTCATATTATGCTCCTCTGTATCGGGCACATCATAACAGGTTGTACCTTCCAAAATGAGTGCTACATCGGGCATAACCTGAAAGGAGGCTGTTTTCGCTCCCTTTAATCCAATCTCTTCCTGTACGGTAAAGCAACCGTAGATATCACATTCGTATTGACCCTTTAAGAGCTCAATAAGGGCTGCACAGCCAACCCTGTCATCAAGGGCCTTGGCCATGAGCTTGTTATCACCAAATTCTACAGGATCATAGGCAAAAGCCACACTATCCCCTATTTCCACGCTTTCCTCTGCCTGTTCTTTATCCTTAGCCCCGATATCAATGGTGAGCTGCTTTTTATTGACGGCCGCTTTACGATCATTGGGGCTCTGGAGGTGAATCGGTTTATATCCGATGACTCCAGGAATACCTTTTTCTCCGACACGAACGCGTTTTCCTATTAGCACTCTGGCCTCAATGCCGCCAATGGTCTGGAATTTCAAAAGGCCATCGGAGTTAATGTGGGTCACCATTAGCCCCACCTCGTCCATATGGGCGTCCAGCATGACCCTAGGGCCTTTTCCGGTCCCTTTCTTGAAGGTAATCAGATTGCCGAGACTATCAATATGATAATGGTCCACATGGTCCTTGATCTGGGACAATATAAAGTCCCTAACAGGCTTTTCTTCGCCCGACACACCATCCAGGGATGTGAGTTCTTTTAAGAGTTCCAAGGTATCCATCCTCATTCTTTCACCCTCCCTGCAATGTATCGTGCCGCAAGTCTGCCCGTGGCAATGATATCATCCACCGAGACCATCTCCACGGTAGTATGCATATATTTAGACGGAATAGACAACAAAATAACAGGAATCCCTTCCCTGGCTACAGCATGTACAGCCGCTTCCGTTCCCGTATCCCCTGCCTCGGGATCGATTTGATGGGTGATTTTCTCATCCTTTGCCAGCTTTATGCAGGCTTTGGTATGCTTTCGGTTTAGAATAGGCCCTACAGCAATAGCAACACCCTTGCCCAAGGGGAAGGTTTCATCACTGGGGGTGTCGGGCATATCCCCATGGCAGACATCAATGACGATACCAAGATCAGCCTTGATATTGTAAGTGGCGCAAAAGGCACCAATCAGTCCCAGTTCTTCCTGAACGGTTGCAACCACATAGACATCATCCTCATGGCGAAGCTTTTTAAGCTCCTTTAATATTTCAATGAGGGCCACAACACCACTGCGGTTGTCCATGCTCTTCCCGGCCAGGCGTCTGTTTAAGAGCTCCTGAGCAGGGTTGCGAAAGGATACCATATCCCCAACCGTCACCAATTCCCGCGCTTTTGCACCATCAAAGCCGATATCGATACGCATATCTTCCATCTTGATGGCCTTGTCAGCATCCTCCGGGGCAATCAAATGAGGGGGCTTTGCACCTATAACCCCAAACAGGTCTTCTTTTCCATGGACAGTAACCTCCATAGCACCAATGACCTTGGGGTCCACACCACCGGCAGCTGAGAAGCGCAAAAAGCCGCTTTCCTCTATACCCGTAACAATGAGCCCTATTTCATCATAATGAGCGGTTACCAATACCGTACCGGGGTTTTCAGCCTGGCCTTTTTTCAGGCCAACCACATTATAAAAAGCATCAACATAAACCTCGTCACAGTACTCCCGAAAAAGCTTGGCCACCTCTTCGGTTGCCATGTTCTCTCTGCCTGTGACAGCACTCATGCTGCCAAGCTTCTTTAAAAGCTCGCCGCATTCCATCATATAACACCTCCATAGCAACCTTGTCAACTCGACATATACCCGTATTTTGGATAAAGCTGCTTTCTATTTTTGACCACCTGTCATCAATGATTTTAGATGTTCTTATTGTAAATACAATTAGGTTACTATTGTATTTACAACAAGGGCTGGTCGCATACTTACGTATGCTGCTCGCCTAAGCGTCCCAGTTATGGGGTACCCACTCGAAATCTTTGATTTTGTTAGTGCCTAAAGGTAATAGGTCATGTTCTTATTGTATCATTTTATATAAATTTCTTACATTAAAAAACTCCTTTTTAAAAAACCTTAACCCTTCTTTAAGAATTTCTTCTTAAAAACGTGCCCCCATTCATCATAGCCTATGGCCGCCAGTGTAAAAATAGCCGGCATTAAAAGATAGCGATAGCGGACTTGCACCTCAATTAATGTATAGACAAATACGCTTACAAAAAGCAAGCAATAAAACAAAAATACAATTGAATTGATAGGTTTTTCTTTACGCTTTCTTAATATAAAGCTGTAAAGCGAAATACCCAACATCCCCAATATTAGGATATAATACCCCTTGTCAAAGCGTTTGAAAGCCTCTAAAAGACTCTTGGGCGGCAGACTTAGCTTGCCATCTTCATCTAGCTCATATAAATGATGGAAGCCCCAGTAAGTATCCTCAAAATCAGCCC
>JAEYPI010000099.1 GCA_023410885.1 Bacillota bacterium | reverse complement strand
GGAATGGCCTTGCTAGTAGCTTTTTTCGTGGCTGTTTATCCGAGCTATGTACTCTCTTGCACGCAGCTTTTGACTGAGATATTAGCACTTTTCACCATGCTCCTGTATTTTTATCTGGCTGCCTTGGCCTTTGAAACACGCAAGGCGGGTCATAACCTTCTGGCTGGTGTGGCCTTTGGTGTCCATGTTCTCATTCGTCCAGCCCTGTTACCCCTATTTATTCTGCCCTTTGCGTTTATTATTTTGTCCAATTTATTCAAAAAGAAGGACGGGGAAGGATTTCCGCTCAAAGCACTTGGGAAGCTGTTCTTATTGCAGTTGGCAGGTTTTGTAGTGATTATGGCGCCTTGGTGGATTCGCAATATAGTGGTATTAGGCTCCTTTATATTAACGGCAAAGGCCTCGGGCAATCCTCTGCTTGCAGGCACCTACCCCTATTATCAGGATTATTTAAAGGATGTTACCGACAGCATCCGTGGCAATAATGATAAGCAGCAGGCTCTCGGTATTCAGAGGATTTTGAATGGCCTTAAAACGGACCCCTGGATCTACATCAAGTGGTTTACCATCGGGAAAACGGAATTGTTATTCTGGAAGCCCTTTCTCCATCATGTTGTTCCCGACGAATATAAGGATATATATTTCTTTTCCCACTTCTACATCCTGTACTCGGGAATACTGGGCATGATCTGGCATTGTATCAAGAGTCTTCGGGGACTCTGGTTCTATGTGTATGGGTTGGCTATCCTGTGCCTGCAGCTTCTTTTTGTGCCAGACAGCCGCTTTGCTTATCTGATCATGTTCTTTATAATGGTAGGAGCGGCTCATTTACTGTATTCCTTAGCCGAGCTTTTCTCAAGAAAAATACTAAAGCGGGTGCATACGGGTAACGCATGAAAACATTGATTATTATTCCGGCCTATAACGAAGCAGACAATCTCCCCAAGCTTTTTCATTCTCTTAAGGAGACAGGGGAGGATTACGATATAGTCGTTATCAACGATTGCTCCAAGGATGATACCGAGGCGGTTTGCCATGAACATGGCATTAAGGTCATCAGCCTGCCCGTTAACCTGGGCATTGGCGGTGCTGTTCAGACCGGCTATCGCTACGCGCTCTACAAGGACTATGATGCCGCAGTACAGGTAGACGGTGACGGTCAGCACGATCCTCAATTCATCCGGTTTCTTATAAAACGACTGAATGAAGGACATGATCTTTGTATCGGGTCCCGGTTCATTGAAAATGAGGGCTTTCAGTCCTCCAAATCCCGGCGTGTGGGCATCAAGTATTTCTCCTGGCTCATCGGGCTCTTGACCAGAAAGAGGATTACTGATCCTACATCGGGTTTTCGGGCCTGCAACCGTGAGGTGATACAGTTATTTGCCAATGAATATCCCAAGGATTTCCCTGAGCCTGAGACGGTTGTGACCGTCCTTCGAAACAAGCTAAAGGTTTGCGAAATGCCCGTCATTATGAAATCCCGGGAGGGAGGCGTTTCGTCCATTACAAATCGCAAAGCCATTTATTATATGATTAAGGTGAGCCTGGCCATTATGATAGCGGCCATCTCCAAGAAAAGTGTGGTGTATCTGAATGACTAATCCGACCATGAGCAGTTTTTTGAATAGCATTCTCATCGTTGGCTCAATCTGCTTTTTCCTTTTTATTGTCAATATGGTCAGGACCAAGAAGCTGGAGCTCAAATATGCCCTAACCTGGCTTCTCACCAGCTTGAGCTTCGTCGTCATGTCCGTCTTTCCCGGTACATTATATTTTGTGGCCGATGTGCTCCAAATAGAGCTGCCTGTCAACGCCCTGTTCCTATGCGTGATATTTCTGCTGCTTCTCATGGTCTTTGCGCTCACCGTGGCGGTTTCCCGGCAGGCCAATCGTATTAAAAGGCTGGTGCAGGAGATTGGTCTATTAAAGGGGGAGATGCACGAGTTAATGGGTGAGAAGAAGGAGAGCAACTAAGTTACCGCACCCTATTGCGGGTTGAGGCGTGTAATTTACACCTTTCAGGAACGAACCTCAACTATTACATTATGATTAATTCTTTGATAAGCACCTCATATTATGCTACTATATTGTCAGGAAAAGACTGGACAAGTGAGGTCAGATATGTCAAAGAAATCTGTAAAGCTAAGGCAAGAGAAACCAAGTAACCTTTACATATTACCCATTGCTTTTGTTATTACCGTTGTGCCGCTGATCGTTTTTATGAAGCTGGTTGACTTAAGTCCCATTGAGATAAAGAACTGGTACGGAGAACCTACATACACCGACTTCTTTAACTTTTACAAGAGTCAATGGCTCATCATAGGCACCATCATGGCCGCTCTTTTCTATCTGGTACACGCTCTTATTAAGGGTTTTGAGCTTAAAAAAAGCTTTTTCTATATTCCAACTGCCATCTATGCGATACTCATAATCTTATCCACAGTCTTTTCAGAGAACCCGCAAATTGCTTTAAGAGGTTTTGTAGCTCGCTATGAGGGAATGCTGGCACTTCTATGCTATCTAGCTCTTATGGTCATCACCTATAACCTTGTGCGCCATGAATCCCAGATCAAGTTTCTTTTAGGGGCACTTCTCATTTCGGCATCTGTCATTGGCATTATAGGGGTTTTTCAGTTTGTGGGGTTGGATATATTCAGATCTGGTTTTGGAAAACGCTTAATTTTACCGGAATTTGCTCATCAAGCGGCTGATAGTTTGAGTTTTCAGTTTGAGAAAAGTGCGGTGCACTCTACGTTTAGTAATACAAACTACATTGGCAGCTATATTGTGCTGGTTATCCCTATTGCGTTCGCATTCTTTCTATATTTTAGAAGACCATGGCAAAAAATAGCCACCGCAATATTAGTGGTCATACTTTTTGTTTGCTTGATTGGCAGTAAATCCAGTGCTGGTTTGGTGGGATTGGGTGTTTCAGTCCTCATAGCGATAGTATTGTTTAGAAAGGCTATTTTTAAAAGGAAGATGATGGCTATTGCTGGATTAGTAAGTATCCCTATTTTAATCTTTGGAGCAAATTATGCATTGAATGGTGCTCTGGTAAATAGGATTTTAGCTGAGTTCACTCAAGATAATGAAGTTGAGTATATGGATCTTAAAGATATTGTTTTTGGTGAGAATAGCGTATCAATTATAAGTGGAACAGAGATTGAAACACTTACTATTAAAAATGAAGATGCTGAATTAGCTTTCTATGATGCTAAAAATAAAAAAATAAATCATGTTCAATATGATAACGGATATGTCGAACTAAAAAATTCTTATTTAAAAAATTATAGCATAAAAGTTGAAGGGAATAGATTAACTTTTATTCAAAAAGGAGTTCAAATAAAGTTAATAGCTACAGAAAACGGTGGTTTTGAGTTAATAGGAATTAATGGTGATAATACAAGTGCAATTGAAAAGCCTGAAATTATAGGCTTTGCAGGAAATGAAAGACTTGGTTCCTCAAGGGGATATATCTGGTCTAGGACCTTACCCAAGCTGAAAAATGCTTTGTTTATTGGGTATGGCCCAGATTGCTTTGCTATAATATTCCCTCAAAAGGATTATATCGGTAAAATTAGGGCGTTTGGTACAGCACAAATGATTGTAGATAAACCTCACAATACGTACTTACAGATAGCTACCAATTCAGGAGTTCTAGCTCTACTAGCGGTTCTCACAATTTGTGGATACTATATTATTAAAAGCTTAAAGCTATATGCAAAAAACATAGAAAAAAACTTTTTATATTTTTCAGGAACATGTATTTTTCTAGCTATATGTGGTTATTTATCAACAAGCTTTTTTAATGATAGCGTGGTAGGTATAGCCCCTATATTTTGGGTATTTTTAGGATTAGGGCTTGCATGTAATACAATTATAATTCAAAGTAAGAGTTAAAATAACTATCTTGACCAATGATTGTTATATACTGGATAATTTATAGTAAAGGTTGGTATCTATGACGGTAGGGAAAAGCAGCCATGTAAAATACTTAACTCGCAGTTTATTGTTTGTTACAATTGATTCTTTCAGCCTAATTTTATCGCTATTTTTAGCCTACTTTATTCGTTTTGATTTTAATATAACGTTCTATCAAGAAAAATTTCCGACAAACGTATCTTTCATGATATTAGCTATATCTTTTAAGATTCTCATTTTCTATATATTCTATCTCTATAAGAGTTTATGGTATTACGCTGGTACATATGAGGTTATTAAGGTTGTTGCAGCTTCAGGCATAGCCAATTTTGTACTTACTGTTATGCTCATTCTACAATATGAATTGACTGGAGCTCTATTTGCCCCAAGGTCCATTTTTGCTATTACCTTTATGATTGATGCTTATGCTGTGGGTGGTGTGCGCTTGATCTATAGAGCCTGTCGAAGAATGACTCACGGAATACAGTTAGATGGCGAAATTAAAAGAGTTTTAATTATTGGGGCTGGGAGTGCGGGGGCGGCCATTGCTAAAGAAATGAAGAGCAATCCAACCCTTTGTTCTAAACCTGTAGCATTTGTTGAGACCGATCCCAATAAAATTGGTTATAAACTAAAC
>JAEYPI010000059.1 GCA_023410885.1 Bacillota bacterium | reverse complement strand
GATGAATTACATATTTCCGATGTCTTTATCAAGCCCCAGCTCAATGAAGGACTGAACCACGGTCAATTGACATGCGAGCTGTCCCTTAATCAATCGACCAACGTTGATATCCGAGCCGTATTAAAGGATAAAACAGGTGCCATTCTTGATGAGAAGTCTGTTAGGCTTAGCGGAAATGGACAAATCGAATTTTCAGTAAATCATCCCGATCTATGGTCGGCTGAAAAGCCGTATCTCTACGCGCTCTATTTATACTGTGGCAGCGAAATACTCTCTTTTAATGTGGGCTTTAGAAAAATTGAGATCAAAGATTCGGTCATTCTCATCAATGGCATGCCCATTAAATTTAAGGGTGTGAACAGGCATGATTCCGATGCTGAATTGGGCCATGCGCTGCCCCTTCACCACATGAAAAGAGATCTTATGCTGATGAAACGGCATAATATCAATGCCATCAGAACCTCCCATTATCCCAATGATCCAAGGTTTTATGACCTCTGTGATGAATTAGGCTTTTATCTCATCGAGGAGGCTGACCTTGAATGCCATGGTGTAGAACGCGTTAATGAAAAAGACCAGCTGGCAAAAAATCCCCTGTTTAGAAATGCTTTTTTGGACAGAATGCAGCGCATGGTTGAACGGGATAAAAATCATCCCTGCATTGTGATCTGGTCTCTAGGCAATGAATCTGGCTTTGGCGAAAACCACATCCAAATGGCACAATGGGCAAAGAGCAGAGATGACAGCCGGCTTTTGCATTATGAAGGAGCATGCTGGGTTAATGAGGCTGAGCTTGTGGATAGCTCCTCCCTTGATGTCATCAGTAATATGTACCCCTCCTTGGACGTCATCAGCAATACCATTTTAAAGCGGAATGACAACCGTCCCCTTATATTGTGTGAATATAGCCATGCAATGGGCAATGGCCCCGGCGACTTAAAGAATTACTGGGACCTCTTTTACTCAACTCCAAGACTGGCAGGCGGATTTGTTTGGGAATGGTGCGATCATTCTGTAAAAACCAAAACAGAGGATGGCACGCCTTATTACGCTTATGGTGGAGATTTTAACGATAAGCCCAATGACGGAAATTTCTGCATGGACGGTCTTGTCTATCCGGACAGGAAGCCTCATACAGGGCTTCTTGAACTAAAAAATATTATCGCGCCAGTGCAAACCTCTGCGGTTGACCTAAACAAAGGCGAATTGAGCATTTCCAATCGCTATGATTTCACGGACCTTTCTCAAATTGAGCTGAACTGGTTCATTGAAAGGAATGGTACAGTCATTGAGAGCGGTATGATTGAAGGTCTTGATGTTACGCCTCATAGCTCAAAGACTGTAGCCCTTGGTTATCAGTGGCCTCAACAGGTTAGTGGCAGATACTTCCTCACGGTTTCCTATAGGCAGAAAACCCAAAAGCCTTGGGCCGAGAAGGGCTATGAAATCGCGTTTGCTCAATTTGAACTGCCCTTCGGAAAGTTCGAAAAGGAGACCCTTGAAAAGTCGCAGATGCCATCATTAAAGATACTTCATAAGGATAATCAAATGGAGATAGTAGGTGCTGACTTTAAATACGTTTTTGACAAGCATTATGGCACCTTTACCCAATTACAATATCAGGGTGTAGACCTACTCAGTGAGAAGGCAAGCTTTAACATTTGGCGCGCACCTCTTGATAATGACATGTACATCAAGAAACAATGGATGCAGGAAGGCTATGACCGTCTTAATACCCATACCTATTCATCCCAAATCATCAGTGAGGATGAAAAACACCTCGCTATCCGTACTGATTTTTCTTTGGGAGGCTACTCTCGGAAGCCTGTGCTGCACGCAAGCAGCATCTGGACGGTTTATGGCAGTGGGGATATTGTGGTTGAAACCGAGGCCAAGGTGAATGAAACAGCGCCCTATCTTCCTCGGTTTGGCTTACAGCTCTGTATGTCCAAGGGTAATGAGTTAGTCGAGTATTTTGGTTACGGGCCTCACGAGAGCTATATTGACAAGCATTACAGCACACGGAAGAGTCGCTTTGAAACAACTGTTGATGCCATGTACGAGCCCTATCTCATGCCCCAGGAAAACGGAAGCCATTATGATACCGAATGGGCAGCAGTGACCAATAATGTGGGTGTTGGAATGCTCTTTATCGGCATGGATAACTTCTCCTTCAGCACCTCCCACTATTCTGTTGAAAACCTGACAAAGGCCATGCATCCCCATGAGCTTGCTAAGCAAGACGAAACCTATGTCTACATCGATTACATGATGAGCGGAGTGGGCTCCAATAGCTGCGGTCCTGAGCTATTGCCGCAATATCGCCTGTCACAAAAGGACATTCGCTTTAAATTGAGAATGAAGCCCATTTTAAAAGAAGATGTATCGGTGATCGACGTTGTGAATACCGACATTGATTAATCGATGTCCAACTTCAAGTTAAATTTCCGTCCCTCAGATAAAGAAACGGCCAGATGGTTGACATCCGGCCGTTTCTTCATTTTCTTTCTATACCTGCTTATATTCCACATAGCGGAAGGACACGCCTGCCCGGCTCTCCTGCCACTCTTCCTCATGGGTCTTTATCCAATCGGGGGCTTGATCAAGATTCATCAAGTGGGCATCGGCCTCAAATTGTGCATTGATTTTTGTTATCAAGGCTTTGCTGCAATAGGGCATTAGTTGTTGATAGATCGTGCCCCCTCCGCAAACATAGACATCGCCCTGATAATCTGCAATGGTCTTAGCGAGCTCATCCAGATCATGGACAATGACTGTGCCCTCACAAGTAAAATCTTTATCCCGGGTCAAGACTACATTAATTCGTTCTGGCAGGGGTTTCTTATCCTTAAAGGTTTCTAAAGTCTTTCGCCCGACAATAATAAGGTTGCCACGGGTAAAGGACGAAAAACGCTTTAGATCCTCGGGAATAGGTTTTAGAAGCTTATTATCCTTTCCCAGACCCCAGTTTTGATCTGCGGAAGCAATGAGAATCAAATCGTTACGCATTTGCCTGCTCCTTTATTAAACCGCGACCGGTATATTTTTAATTTGGGGACCCGGTGCATAGCCTTCCAGTACAAAATCAGAAACCTTAAAATCGTAGAAATCTTTAATTTCAGGATTGATAACCAATTTAGGTGCAGGCTTCGGCTCCCTTGAGATAAGGTCTTTTACCAGAGGCTCATGGCGATCATAAATATGGGCATCGGCAATGACATGGACAAGCTCACCAGCTTGAAGACCGCTGACCTGAGCAAACATATGGACAAGAATGGCGTACTGAACCACATTCCAGTTATTTGCCACAAGCACATCCTGGGACCGCTGGTTCAGAATAGCATTTAGTGTATTCCCAGAAACATTGAAGGTCATACTGTAGGCGCAGGGATAGAGGTTCATGGCATGAAGATCCTCATGGTTATACAGGTTCGTCATGATTCTGCGACTGGACGGATTATGCTTTAGATCATACAAAACCCGATCCACCTGATCATACTCCCCTTCCTTATAACGGTGCTTCAGTCCTAATTGATAACCGTAGGCCTTTCCTATTGAGCCGGTCTCATCAGCCCAGGCGTCCCAGATATGGCTATTGAGGTCGTTAACATTATTGGATTTCTTTTGCCAAATCCATAGAATTTCGTCAATGGCGTTTTTAAGATTCGTAGGCCTTAAGGTCATGATGGGGAACTCTTTGGTCAGATCATAGCGATTGACCACACCGAATTTTTTTCTCGTGTGGGCAGGTGCACCATCGGTCCATCTGGGCCTGACATCGGTCCCTTCATCTGAAAATCCGTTATCTAAAATATCCTGACACATGGTGATAAAAGTTAAATCCGCAAGGCTCATGGTCATTGTCCTCCTTAAATTTGTATGGAGATTCAATCATTCGTTATGAAACATCTAATAGAAGTTTATCCTATTAATGCTTTTCACGCAATTCGTTTATAGGCCTATGATAGCGTCAATTTACTGTAGGGAAAAGAAGAATAGACTAATCCTGATTATATGTGTTGCCGTTTTGTACTAAATTAGCCTAACATACGCTTGACCCATACGCAAGTTAGTAT
>JAEYPI010000008.1 GCA_023410885.1 Bacillota bacterium | reverse complement strand
CGTTACCCGCAAAAAGGCTCTGCAGCCAGGCTTTCGGTATGAAAACATCAATAACAGCGCTGAGCATAACGCCCATTACCATATAAAAACCGATAAATTGAATGGTTCTTATGCAATTGCGGAAAAGCGTTCTTATGTTGAATTTGCCCACGAGTGTTTCTTTCCTGGCATTTGAATCGTCTACTTTTATCCCTGGGTTTACAATAAAGCGAAAGGGTATCCGGTAGAGAATCATTCCGAGGACAAAGCCGAATGCAAGTACGGCCAACAGCCTGACCAACGCCATCTCGGCCCCTAGCCCGCCCCATGTGATGAAAAACAACTGGGGATTTATCATTGAGGAAACCGAAAGAAAAGTAATCAAAGGCGCTATGTGAATTCCAGTCCGGTACAATTGTAGAACGACTGGAACCGTGCCATAGGTGCATAAGGGTGAAACGGCCCCCAGCAAGGCTGCGAATACGACCGACAGCACAGGAGACTTTCCGACCACCTTAACCAACAGCTCGGTCCATAACGTAAATTTTAAAAGCTCTCCTACAATAACACCGATAACCATATAAGGCGCCAATTCCAGAAGCAAATACCCTGAACCATAAAAAACCAGCAGGATTTTATCCGGGAGTGAATATGTATACATAGGGTCACTCGTAGATGCAGATTTCAGCAGCCTGAGCACCTTTTTCGAATGTTCCTGAATTCTGTGTAAAAATAAACTGTACATATGCAGCGTCTGTTGCCGCAAAATCAACGATGACCAGATTGCCCGTCTGGGGATCAAACTGGTACTGTGTTGACGGTACGACCGTCGTGAAGCTCTCCCCATCCGTACTGACCTGAATCTCAAAGGTCTGGGTGCGTGGACCCCAAATCGCTGCAGGGTTCAGCATTATAACCGCTGTTTTTATTTTGTAGGTTCCCGAAAGGTCGATCTTCATCGTGTTCGGAAAATCGGCACCTTCCCAGTATGTCAGATTCTTGCCGTCATTTACATTTTTAGGCACATAAACATCTGTATGTAGACCGGTCTCGACGGGTTTGTTCAGAGCCAGATTTTCGCCTTCAGGCAGCTTGGGTATCACCGGCTCATCCTTTTCAAAGCCTGCAGGAACTTCAGCCTTAGCCTGATCAGGCGTGGTAACATGCTTAACCACGGGCATCGGCTTTGTATTAATAGTTCCGGAAACCCCAGGGTCAGGTGTCGCAGGAGTCTGAAAAATGGTATATAGGCTGATAGCACTGCATATGACAATGATGGCTACCAGAATGTAAGATATCGTTTTTTTCACGGCTGCACCTCATTCCACAGTAATATTGGCAGTGTATGAATTGATTTTTGCCTTGAGATCCTTATGGTTAGTGATTTTTGTTCCGTTTATAACAACATTTTTAATGACCACATTTTCAATCATATGCTCTTCATCATATCCGTAGATACGGGATGGGGGTGTGACACCCGAGTCCGATTTAAGGACCGTCAGATTCTCAATCAGAACATCTTTAATTTTACCGCGGTTTGTTGTCGATGACCAACCGCTTGCAGCGATGGTGAAGTCGATGAGCTGATTGTTATCCCCTGCGTCTCCTTTGCCCATCAAAGCATTTTCGACGACGATATTGCTGTATGTAATATTCTGGACAAGCGCATCATCAGAGTTATGGATGGCCACCACCGGTTTATGGAAGTTATACAGTACAGTAATATTCTTAAAGGTGATGTTTGTTATCTTGGAATTCTTCCTTTGGCCCTTGTTGGTTTCATATCCGATTTCACAGGACTGGGCCAAATCTGTCCAGACCTGCACGTTGTCAAAGGTAATTTTGTCTGAATTCATACCGTAATTTTTCACAACGAGCGAGTCATCCCAGCTGCGCACAAAGCAATCCTTGACGCTGTAATTCAAGCACGACTGAAAAGTAAATCCGTCGCCGTTAGGACGCGCTGAAATGATTTTAACATTTGAAATTTCTGCGCCGTCGGATTGGTAAGAATTGAAGCACCAGGCATTGGAATTGTGGATGATAATACCCTCGACCTTAATATTCCGTGAATTGCGGAAATCGATCGGCACTCTGGCATATTCGCCTTGTGAGACCCACGATTCATACAGTGATCCGTCAATCATCCCCCTGCCTCGGATGGTCACGTTCTTTGCATTGTCGGCAATGACTGAACCGCGCAATATCGCGCCTCCCGCCAGGTAAAGAGTCTGATTGTCCTTTAGTACCAGGCTCTCAATTTCCCAGTCGCCCGGCTCAATAAAAATAACGTTAGGATCGTTTTTGTCAGGGATATCTTTTTCAAGCGGATTGGCAAAAATATGCATAGCTTTGTTAGCAGATTCGTTGAACTGTACGGTGTATTGACCGGGTTTGGACAGTGTGAACCTGACATGTCCATCCTTGACTTCAGCCTGTACACCTGCTGATACAGGTGAAACTACTGCAGACGCGATCGGATTGTCCAGGCCTGTCATCAGTATGTCGACAGTAACCTCGCCCTCAAAATCGAAATATGCCATCGGAGTAGATGAGAGCTTTGGTGTTTTGCTCCAGGTATGGGTGTTATTAACCACGACATTGTAAACAAATACGGGCTGACCTTCAACGGTCATGGTAGCGTCAGCCGAAGCGACTATTGTTTTAGGTGCATCATAGAGAGTCAGCATTGCTGGAGATTCCTGGGGCACATCGTCAGTTTCTTTGATTGTCTGTGGGGCAGGAGCAGAATTTGCCCTAATTGCCATATCGGGGAGAAAAAGCTGAAATGCAGTGAATGCGGCAGTGGCAAAGGCAAGAATTCCAAGAATAATCAATTGGGAAATACCATTTTTCATCTTCATATGGATTCTCCTTGAATGACACGAATAAAGGCTTTGAGTTTATCGTTCAACTTGTTCATATTGTACCATAATGCTTTTTAAGACGCAATCTTTTTAGTTTAATACGCCGAAAAAAACTTGACCGTAGTATTGACAGTTTAACCAACCTTTGCTATACTGAGGTCATAGTTTATCGTTAAACTTTATAAGGGTTGAACGGCAAACAAAAATATTAAAGGGAGGCTCTTCCATGAAAAAGATTATTGCTATCACTGTCTTAGTAGTCATGCTAGTAACATCAATGTCTGTATTCTCTTTTGCAGGTACTATCCCTTCCGACGCCTTTCTGTTTGATGATTTCTCAGTAACCCGTGGCATGAACACCAATGACAAGCCGGCCAACAACGGCGCTGGCTTACAAACCTGGTGGCACAATTTCAATGCAGGCGAAGTCAAGAACAAGGAATGCTCACTCGTTGATGGTGTATTAAAAATTGTTTACGGCTTCGACATGGAAGATGGCGAAGTCTATACCTGGGGTAACTGGGGCGAAGCATTTGACATTCACTGCACAGATTCTACAGGAACAAAGGGCGATCCAAATGCTCAGGCCTATAAGTATTTCAACATCACCATCAAGGGTGCTGTCGGCGGCGAAGAGAAAATATTGATCTTCAACCCTGCTCCTGAAGATGAAGACAGCTATTCCTTATACTTTGACGAACTCGTCCTCGCTGATGGTTCTCACCCGAAAATCACAACCGAATGGCAAACCCTGAAGATCGACCTTGCTGCTTCTAAAATGCCTCAGATTTTCAACCGCTTCCACATCAGAGCCATCAAAGACGGCGCTACGATTTATCTTGACGAGCTCTACTGGACTGTTCCAGACGGCACAGGCAAGAAGCCGGTTCCCAACCAGAACTTTATAAAGCTTGCAGACCAGATTAAGACCAGAGTCGCCGCTTTTGATAAAGGTCCTGCAACAACAACCTCTGGTACAGCCAATCCCCAAACAAGCGACAGTGGCATCGTGACTCTGTTAGTCATTATGATGGTAGCTGCTGCTGCTGGTATTATTACCCTCCGCACCAAAAAGGTCAGAGAATAATATCCTGAACATAAACCATTAAATCATAAGTAAAAAGTAATAGTGCCGCTCCTTAACCGGGGCGGCATTTGCTATTGAAATTAACCTTAATTTATTTTTGCGGGTATTGATAATATTAAAAGACATTACAAGCCGATGTCAGTATTACCATAGTTTCATGCGTCATCAATGAGAAAAAAAGCAGTATTTAAAGCCCTGCCATATCGGCAGGGCTTTCTCTCAATTTATATGAAACCTTAACCTGTTAGAATCCTTCTCTTATCCAAAACGAGTTTTTTGTTACCGTTACGACAGTCTTTTTTATTGTATCGCCCGAGATAAGTACCAAGGGAAAGCGCATAGACGTAATTTGTGCCGGCAAACAGGGTTTAAGCCTTATTTCTCCGTTTTCTATGCTGAGCCCGGCAAACCCCAGTACTGCAATCATCCACGCTCCACCGTTCGCAGCCGGATGCGTGCCGCCGATATAAATCTCACCGGCCCAGTGCTTGCCGCCTCCGCGTAAATCGATAGAAGCTGAATTGACAAAATGCTGCCAGGCAAGGTCTGCACGACCAAACCTGCAGGCTGCCAATGCATACATGCAGGCGCTCAAGCTGGAGCCATGCTCTGTTCGCGGTTCATAATACTCCCAGTTTTGCTTAACGGTTTCGTCAGAGAACAATGATGGATACAGTGCCATCATCGCGATGACGTCAGCTTGCTTGATAATCTGAGTATGAGCCGCAACGCCGTTACCCGAGCCCCAGTATTCCCGATCGTCCAAAAGCCTTGCCCTGACTTCGGAAAGTGAACAATCCTCCATGGCAAAGTAACCATCGAACTGTTCAATGACCCCCGTTGCCGGAACGACAATCCGGCCCTCCAAGGAGCGCACAAGATCAAGGTCACGTTCATAATTGAGGCTGTTGATTAGGCTTCTGAAGAAGGCTGAATCTCCCCCAAAATGTTTTTCAATCTTCAACACACAGGAGAGACAGTTTTTCGCCATCTGATTTGTGAATACACTGTTGTTGATGCGCTCATGGTACTCGTCCGGTCCTATGACATCCAGAATATCAATTTTATCGGAGTCAAGCCTTGCATGAGCCCTGGAAACAAAGAATCTCGCACATTCAAGGATTACCTCGGCTCCACCTTCCCGTAACAGGCTGTCATCCCCTGTAATCTCAAAATAACGCCAAATTGCGTAAGCAATATCGCCGCTGATATGGATCTGTTTATCGCGAAAATAAGTTCTCACCGGTCGATGGGTGAAAACGTCGATAACATTGTAATTTGTGCAGCCCTCTAGACCGCCTTCCTGGCTCTCCCAGGCATAAAATGCCCCACGGTATCCGTATTCAGAGGCTTTGGCCTTCGCGCCTTCAAGCGTGTCGATACGATACCGTAGCAAGGTTTTAGCTAGCTGCGGCTGGGTGTGGACAAAAAACGGGAAAAGAAAAATTTCCGAATCCCAGAAAACTGCACCCTTATAGGTCTGTCCGGAAAGTCCGCGTGCGGGGATCGACATGCTGGAGGCATGGCGAGGAGCAATGCTATGGAGATGGTAAAGACTTGCATTCAAAGCACGCTGTACCTCTTCAATACCATCGCCTTCGAGAATAACCTCGGAGCACAGCCACAAGTTTTCCCAAGCAGCCTCATGTTCTGCCAGGACAGCTGCAAACCCCGTATTGCTTGCCGATAATGCAAGGTCCGTACTTTGCCTTTCTGCATCTCCTCCGTCCAGAGAAGTATAAACACTTGAAAATAGCTCAAAAGTATACTTTCTGCCTGCTTCAGCCATGAAGCTGATAGTGTGGTATAGGCCTTTTTCATTGTTCCCGGTGTTCATGTTTTGAAATCCAGACACAAGACTTTGTGATACAGATACATCTATGCCAAGCTCTCCGGTTTTTGCAGTCACATTCAGACAATTGGTGGTTTTAAATACGTAGTTGAGCAGGTGGGGACCGTTGATATCCCATATATCTGTGTTGATGCCGGTAACAACCATAGCTTCACAATCCTCTTTGAACGTCAGTTCAACCTTCGACGCCATCAAATGGGGCTGTGCCATGGAAACAAGTCGCTCACTTTTTAGAACGACTTTGGGAAATTCTGTTTCACGCTGATGAACGCCACGTCGAAAGTGCACGGTCTGCCTGTGTTTAAGGGGTTCCACCTCACCTAGGAACATGGCCTCTCCGACCAAGAAAAGCTAGAAAAACAAACCATTCGGTGCATTGACAGGCTCCCGCCAGCGATCACCGTTGCGGTCATACACTCCGGCAAGATTGACAGCGGCAAGCTCGGGCTTTCCCCACTCGTCCATCGTCCCACGATAACCCATGTAACCGTTGCCTATCAAAAACCGATTGCCATTGGTGATAGTTTCACGCGAGTCATATGTATTTTGGCTGTAGCTCCAAACATCCATGAAAGCTCCTTTTTCACTGGTTTTCGCTATTTTACATGGAGGGTATTTCAAGCTCAGATCTTCCAAGATGATACGTTTTATCATATACCGTGATATCGATGGGTTCACCGTTCTCAAGGGTGATTCGTATCGTTTCCCGCAGCATCATAACCCTGATGAGCCTTCCTTGATAAAGGATCGAGAAGCTGACACTTTTCCATCGATTAGGAAGATAGGGTGCAAACTTTAAGCCTTCACCGTCGCTACGCAGTCCGCCAAAGCCGTAAACGATATTGATCCACGCAGCTGCAATGCTTGTGGTATGTAAGCCTTCACGGGTGTTGCGATTGTAATTGTCCAGATCCAATCGGGTTGCATGTCCGAAAAAGGCAATGGCTTCATCCATGCGCCCAAGCTCACAGGCAAGAATTGAATGAATAGCCGGAGAAAGCGAGGACTCGTGTATCGTCCTAGGTTCATAAAACTCGTAGTTGATCCGCTTGATTTCTTCTGAAAATGAGCTGTTATAAAGATATAACATCATCAAAACATCGGGCTGCTTGATCATGTCGGTACGGTAAATGCGGTCATAGGACCAGTGGTTGTAAAGAGGGAACTCTTCTACCGGGATCGATTGGATATCCGTATGGGGTAGGCCGAAATAGCCATCATGCTGCTCGATCAGACCCTTGTCATTCATTGGGATATACATGTTGTCAGCATAATGCTGCCAAGTATCAATCTCAGCATCTGTGAGACCCGTCTTCTGCGCCAGCCTTCGATATTGATCAGGAACAGCCGTTTTCATCTCCTTGAGTACCTCTGTGGCATATTCAAGGCTGCGCTTTGACATATAGTTTGTATAGGCGTTATTGTTCACCATCATATGGAATTCATCCGGTCCCATAACACCATAATATCCATATTGGCCGGTATGCGGGTTCATCGCTGCCCGGGATTTCAGGAAACGCGCAATCTCCAACAGCATTTCCGCACCGAATTCAAACAGAAACTGCCTATCGCCTATAACATGGACATAATGCCATATACCGAAAGCAACTGCGGTGCTGGGCTGGAATTGCAGACTCGCGTGCTGCCAAAGGGAACAAGCCTCATCTCCGTTAAGGGTTGCAATCGGATAACAGGCCCCTTCACAATCGAGCATTTTAGCTCTGTTTTTGGCTTCCGCCAGCGTGTTATACCGGAAAATCAGCAAGCTTCGTGCCGCATCGGGATTTGTGAATAAATAAAAGGGCAGACAACAGGCTTCAGTATCCCAGAATGCGTGGCCATTATAGGCTTCTCCGGTCAAACCCTTGGCTCCGACATTGTGCCGTGGATTGCCTCCACGGTAGGTCTGTGCCATTTGAAAGATGCAGAACCGCACGCCTTGCTGCTCCTCGGCAACATTCTGTGCGTCATTTACTGATTGTGGCTCCAGTATGATATCTGACGCTTTCCAAAGATCTTCCCAAAAGGCTTTCTGTCGTGTTAACGCTGTTTCGAAATCATTTTCTGCGGCATTTTCAAGCGTTACTAGTCCTGAATCCCACAGTTGGTTGCCGGTTTCTCCGTTAAACAGCATGACGACTGTTTTATCGACAACAGTCCTTTGTCCTTTTTCCAGAGCTATGGAATATTGCAGCCGGGCGGCCTTCTCTTCCTTAATAACCTCTGCATCGACGGGATTGCCGTCAAGGAACAGCCGCATTCCGGCAAATACCTCCTGTTTTGACACCATCGTAGCGCTCTTAAGCATCACGGACCTGCCATCAGCCTCCACCTTGGTATTTCCCCAGAACTTTTTCTGATAACCCTCATGGATCACATCAAAACTCAAACCGGTTGAAAATCTTATGACACCGGCAAAATTCTCAGGCTCAAAGCAAATACGCTGATAGGCACGTTCCCTGTCGGTCATATCCACAAAGCGTATGAAAGTCAGCTTAAGTGACTTACCTGTGGCTGTTTTCCAGACGAAGCTACGTGTCAGCGTGCCTGTACGCAGGTCCAGCTCACGGCGGAATTTTTCAAAGGTGCACTTGCCGAGGTCAAGCATTTCGCCATCTAACTCTAGGGATAGCCCCAGCCAATCTGCACATGGGATCATGAAATGTGTCTTGTCTATGATGCCTTTATAAGATTTAGGCAGCGTTTCATCGATTTCAAAAACACCGTTCATATACATGCCGCGTAGGCTGTCAATGCTTCCGCCTTCATCAAAGCAGCCGCGTATTCCCATGGTCTCGTTGGAAATCGAAAAAATGGATTCCGCAACGCGTGAATAGTCAGGATTGAAACCCTCTTCTATGATTTTCCAGGGATCGGTTACAAAATATTTATCTGCAACTTTAGTCATTAATCGTAAACTCCTATCCTTTAATTCCCGTAGTAATGACATTTTCCATCAGTTTTTTCTGGAAAAAGATGAACAAAATGATGGGTGGTATGATGGAAAATACGACTGCACGCAGAACATCAATGTCATTTGTGGTATTGGCTCCTCTAAATTCAAAAAGTTTCACCATGACAGTCTTGTACTTATTATCGAGAACCAGATAAGGCAGCAGAAAATCCGACCACGCACCGTTGATGGCATAAATCGTAACAACTACGATAATTGGCTTAGAAAGCGGCATTACGATACGGAAAAAAATCTGCAGCTGACCACAGCCGTCAATACGTCCGGCTTCGAGCATCGACTTTGGGAACGAGTCGAAAAACTGCTTGAAGAGGATAACAAAAAACGCATTAGCTCCTGCTGCAAGCCAGAGCGGAGTAAAGAAGCCTGTCAAATGAAGTTTCGTAAGATTTAATAAAAGCGGGGTTAAGCAAGTCGTCGCAGGAATCAGCAAAGAATACAAAACCAGTGAGTAGATCACATTATGTCCTTTTGGTTTCAGTATTGATAAGCCATAAGCGAGCAGGCCGTTGAAAAGCAGCGCCGAGACGATACTGCCTGCTACAGACCAAATTGAGTTGATAAAATATTTAATAAACTTCATATCACCCCAGGTCTCGGCATAACGGCTAAAATCGAAGACCTTGGGGAGAAAGCTCTTGTTGCCTAAAAACTGCATCGTACCATAGAATTCCTTGAGTTCCTTGAACCCAGCCAGGAAAACCCATATTATAGGAAAAACCGAGACCAGAAGGATCACCGCACAAGCGGCATAAATCAGGATCAGCCCTATTTTGATACTTTTTGAGCGAAGATCATAATCCCGTATGACACCGGTTCGCTGGTTTGTATCCATATTGCCTCACACTCCTCACTCAAAACTCTCTTTACGCTTGTTTACATAGTTATAAATGACCGTGAAAGTAAGCAGCAGCAATGATATGATGACTGATACCGAGGACGCTTTGCCGTAATCAATCTTTGTCGCGTTCTGGATATAGCTGAACAATAGCTGCATCAGCGAAATCGATGCGTTGTCGGGACCTCCATTTGTCAAAACAAGTGGCTCATACAGGATCTGGAACACAGCGATGATCTGCAATATCAGCAAGGTGCTTCCAAGGTTGAAAATCTGTGGAATGGTAATGTGCCGTGTACGGCGCCAAACGCCCGCACCGTCGATGGTTGCAGCCTCGTAGAGCTCGGGGTTGATTCCTGCAAGCCCGGCCATATAAATCAGGGCGGTAGCTCCCGCACCTTTCCATGTCATAATGATGACGATCAAAGGAATAACAATAGCAGCGTTTGACAACCACGGCCTGGCATCAAGCCCTAAATAGCTGATGAGCACATTAAAGGCCCCTGAAGGCTTAGCGGAGAAGAAGCTTCTCCACATCAAAACCGTCGCAAGTCCAGGCATGATATTGGGAAGGTAGGAAGCTGTACGGAACAGTCCCCGTAAGCGTGTTGTCTCGCCTATCAGAACCGCCATGATAATGGGAATTAAAAACCCGATGACAAGCGACCACACCGTATAAGCGACAGTGTTTTTCAACGCAGACAGGAAATTGGGATCCCGAAAGACTGACAGATACTGTTCTAGCCCTACGTATTTGACCAAATTAACGCCTTTCGTCCTGAACAGGCTCATTACAATTGATTCACCCATCGGTACCCAGACAAAAAAGGCAAACAGGGCTACTGATGGCAGGATGATAAGCCAGGACGTAAACTGCTCTTTATATATCCAATACTTACCTGAATTCTTGCTGATCATTTTTTCACCGCATTCTGTTTCATTTTTGAATTAAATTTCTTCACTAAAGTACAAACTGCCCGAAACAGACGATAACCCCATTGGTTGTTATTCAGCTGTCCGGGCAGTCCTTAAGATCAAAGGTTATTGAGCATCGTTGACATATTCGTCCATCAGCTTCTGGAAGTTCTTCTGTGCTCTGTCAAGGAGCTTTTGAACATCTGCATTCTGATCCGTGAGGCACTTCTGCATAACCTTGGTTAGCTCAAGATACATCTCCTGTGCCATAATCGGCTCTTCTCCGCGAAGCGCAGCCTTGTTATTGATACAGTCGAAGTAATCCTGGTAGAATCTGATGTCTATATTCTGGTACTGGTTAACGACCTCCAGCTCAGCAGCTGTGTATTCCGGGTTATTCCAGGCCTGGATGCGCGGAATAACGGGAACGCCATCGTTGACACGTCTTTCAGCATCGATGCGCATGCCGTCGATAACGTCCTGGGTAAGGACTGGCGCTCTGGCCATCAACTCAAGATAGGCAAGGCAAGCAGTAATCTGTTCCGATGTAGCATTCGGAGCAAACATATAGGCTGTGCCGCCGGCAAGCATATACTGATCGCCTTTGGGGCCGGCGGGGAACGGAACAAGGGCGAGCTTATCAACTGCCAGGCCATTGATGGCTGTCGGGTTATCCACAGCGTCGTTGGCACCGAAATACATCGCGGCTCCGCCTGTTCCTAGCTGCGTCATACCCGAACCCCAGTTTTCCTGGGTCGGATCGGCTGTAAGACAGTCATATTTCCATTTGAGGTCCTTGACATATTCCATGGCTGCAACGCACTCCGGGGTGTTCAAGTGTGCGTTCCATCTGCCGTCGTCAAACGTTTCCAGCACTGCCCCAAAGTTCCAGGCAATGTTGGAGAAATGCCAGCCGCCACCGGCATCCATCGCAAGAAGGCACAGACCGGGAGCACCTGTTTTCTGTTTGATCGTCTGAGCAGTCGTGGCAAGCTCATCCAGTGTCTTGGGATATTTCGGGGTGCCGTCATCATTCATCAATCCGGCTAGTTCGAATAATTCCACGTTAAGCATCAGACCCAGGCCATAAGAATCACGTGGGATACCGTAAACTCTGCCATTCTCATCCGAGAGCATTTTCTTATAGCCTTGGTTCATATATTGCTCCCAGCCTTTTGCCTCGAGTTCATCCGTGATATCAGCAACAAGACCGGCGTTAATAAGCCTCTGGGGTTCGGTGAACCAGGGCTGGAAGACCGTCGGCGCATTTCCGGCCGAAGCCATTGTTACATATGTATCTACCGCATACTGATAATAATTCGGTTCGATTGTGACTTTGGGATAGAGCTCCTTCATCTTTTCGACATAACCCTGATGCATGGCAAGTTCTGTCTCAGGCGCGGTGTCCGATGGCCAGATACCAAGTGAGATGGTTGCAGTGAGATTGGGGTCTCCGGCAAGGGCCTCGCCCGACGGCGTGGTCGTTGCTGTCGGTGTTTCGGAAACGGGTGCCGATGTCGTCGGTGACTCGGAGGGTTCGTTTCCAGATGTCTGGGATCCTCCGCAGCTTGTCGTCAGGAGCATGACGATGGCTAGAGTTAAGGCGGCAAATGCTTTTTTCATTTTATTCCTCCTTACATTTCACACGAAAATGTGCATGTTGCACAAATCTCGAATTAGGTTTAACGATAAACTACTTTAATTCTATACAGATCTATCCCGAATGTCAAGGGTCATCTGTATGCGATCCACGGAAAATGACAAGGAATTCCATCAAGAGATTATGAATCGCCCCAATGATCAGCAAAGCGGCAGATGCAATATTCCATCCTATCTACAATAGGGGTACTTGAGTGAGGTATTACACCTATTTTTCTCCGCCAATTATAAAGAGTTTCAGCGGTTTAGCTGAAACCCTTTTTTCTTTCAAATATGGTTCTGTGGTAACATAAGCAGTTTTGATTATCTTTTATATTTTTTGTTGGCCACCGTGTAGACCCTCATCCATTCCGGCAGCAGCTTAAGGCCTCCTTTTTTGCTGGTGCTGGCGAATACGCTCTGAAGAACTATGAAGGTAAACAGAAATGCTGAGGTGATAATTCTTGGCCAAGATGCATCAACGATACCAAGCAGCGGTACTACACGCTCTATAAGCGCGTTTATTAACACCCCAAAAAGAGTGCCGATGGGAAGCCCTACACCACCGCTTAGCATTACGCCGCCTATTACGCTGGACGAAATAGCGTCAATTTCATAGCCATATCCGTTCCCGGGATTACCGGATGGAGCAAAAAGGGTGAAGAGAAGGCCGCCGATACCGGCCAATAGACCGCAAAGCACATGGGCCATGAACTTTGTCCTTTTAACGTTGATCCCCATCAACAGTGCGCTCTGGGTATTGCCTCCGATAGCATATAAAGAACGTCCAAACTTTGTTTTTCTTAGTACTATGATCAGGACTATTAAAACAAGTAAAGCCACTATAGCTGCCGGAGTAAAATAGGCTACGTCACGAGTGCCGTTCTTGCGCTCGTTATATAAAAATGGAATATATACCTTCGCACTCGACCAACTCATGAACAACTGGTCTGTTATCGGCACAGACTTGGTGTTGATCACACTTATCATACCCCGTGCAAAAAACATACCTGACAACGTTACAATAAACGGTTGTATTTCCATATAGGAGACTAAAAAACCTTGTACAATACCGAACGATATCCCTATAGTCAACGCCACCGGGATTGTCCATATGGCGTTTACCCCGGATCCCTGTAACATCGTGGCAATGACCATGCTTACCAATCCCGTCACACCCCCAACAGAGATATCTATACTGCCGGATATCAAAACAACAGTTAACCCCAAGGCCAGCATCAACAGATAGGCTTTGTTGTTAATCAGGTTAAAAAAAACCGAGTATTTCGTGAAGTTGCTGTCCGCAAACAAGATTGATGAGGTAACATAAAGAAGGACAAAAAGCGAAACAGTAATCACCAACAATATCCCTGTGCTGCTCAGGCCTTTACGCTTATTTAGAAGATCCGGGCCTGCAATGGTATTTTTTTTACTGCCTTTCATTGCGTTAACCTCCAACAGACACATTCTTGCTGAATACTTTTTGGGACAGCCTTTTGACTTTTTCCTTGAACACATCGCTGCTGGCAACAATGATAACAATAATGATTAACGCCTTAAATACATTCAATTGATCCGCTCGTACATTCATGGCATATAACGTCGTCGTAATAGCCTGGATGGTATAGGCCCCGATAACAGAGCCCGCTATGCTGAATTTACCGCCACCCAGCATGTTACCGCCCAAAGCCACCGCCAATATGGCATCCATCTCCAGACCCAAGCCCAATTCGCCGGAATTTACGCTTCCTACGCTGCTGGACCCGACAAGCCCTGCAGCTCCGGCCAATATACCGCAGATAACAAATGCCATAAATTTGATGATACGGGAATTGAGACCTACAAGACGGGATGACGAACCATTTATTCCTACACTCTGTACATAAAGACCCAAACTTGTTAGCTTTGTGAGCAACACTACGAGGATTACTATCACAATAGATACAATAATGGATGTTCTGATCGGTACACCGGGTATTTGAACCCCTAACCATTTATACGTGGGATTCATAATATAAATGGTTTGCCCATGTGTGATTTGCTTTGCAATTGAACGCCCGGCCGTATACAGGATGAGAGAGGCGATCATGGGTTGTATTTTCAAGCCTGACACTAGAAAGCCGTTGAAAGCGCCGCATAGCGCTCCGCCAAGCAGACCGACAAAGAGTGCCAATAGTAAAGGACTGTGGAAAACATCCGTCCTATATTCCGCACCATTCAGCATAAGACCGCAAAAGCTGGCCGAAATTGCCATAGTGGCACCAACGCTGATATCCTGACCCCCAGATGCCGCTGTAACCAATGTCATGCCCAGGGTCACAATGACAAGCTCGCTGGCCTCATCCAGAATATTGGGTATGTAACCTGAAATCAAACCATTGGTGATTGAAATATTAAAAAATGCCGGTGTTGTGATAATATTCTGAACCACTACGACAAGCAAAACTAACAAGGAGAAGGTTAAACGGCTGCTCATAAGGCTCTTGGCGAGTGGGTTGAAAGCAGGTTTGATCAATTTATTTCCATTGTTGAACTGCTTCATTGTCGCCCCTCACCTCCTGCTATTGTCCGCATGATTGTACTCTGATTAAGCTCGCCTTGGGTCAGTTCTCCGACTTTGCACCGGTCTCGCATGACCACCATTCTTGAACATGTTCTAAGCATTTCATCCATTTCTGAGGAAATGAAAGCCACGCTCTTGCCTTCTCCCGCAAGCTTCAGAATAA
>JAEYPI010000038.1 GCA_023410885.1 Bacillota bacterium | reverse complement strand
GCCAAAGCTCGGGTATTTTGTTACAATTTGTTCATAATTTATTCATTAATTTCATTCATAATTAACTTGATTAGGATTTGCGGGTTTACTGGTTTCATCATACGGGATCTAAGCCCGCTATCTTTTTGATTAGCTTGAAAGTAGGAATCAAAAAGAAGGAGGAATAGCATGATAGAGATTCAAAATCTAACCAAGGAATATGGTAAGATTAAGGCGGTCGACAATATCAGCTTTACAGTTGAAAAGGGCGAAATTCTTGGTTTTTTGGGACCTAATGGTGCAGGAAAATCCACGACCATGAACATTCTTACCGGGTTCATTTCTTCTACATCTGGAAGCGTAAAAGTAGCCGGACACGACATTTTGGAAAATCCGATTGAAGTTAAGAAGCACATCGGCTATCTGCCTGAATTGCCGCCTCTTTACATGGACATGACCGTCAACGAGTATCTGGATTTTTGCGCCAATCTAAAATCAGTCCCTTTAAAGGATTGGAAGAACCAAAAGAAGGATATCATGGAGCTTGTCAAGGTCACCCATGTCAGCCACAGACTTATTAAAAACCTGTCCAAGGGCTATAAACAGAGAATCGGTCTTGCGCAGGCATTGGTGGGGACTCCTGAAGTTCTTATTTTGGACGAGCCCACAGTTGGACTTGATCCCAAGCAAATCATTGAAATCAGAAAGCTTATTAAAGCTTTAGGGAAAAATCATACCATCATTTTGAGCTCCCATATTCTCCCTGAAGTCAGTGCTGTTTGTGACAGAGTTGTTATTATCAATAAGGGCAAGATCGCAGCTATTGATACACCGGATAATCTGTCTAAGAAGCTGGCCGACTTCTCCCGCTTTACCGTCACCATCGCCGGCCCTGAAAATAAGGTCAAGGATATTCTTAATCATCTTTATGGTGTGAAGTATCTTGAAACCAGCAGCAAGCTAAAAGAAGACGAGTATAGTTATATCATAGAGGCTGATAAGGATGTGGATGTTAGAAAGTCCATGTTCAATCAATTGGCCCAGCAGGGTTACCCCATTCTTGAGCTCAAATCCTTGAGCCTGTCTCTTGAAGATATCTTCCTCCAGTTGACAACGAACGAAGAAAAGGAGGGCAAGTAAATATGTTTGCTGTTATGAAACGCGATTTCAGATCGTATTTTAATTCACCCATTGCCTATGTGCTCATCGGTCTTTTTATGTTTTTGCTGGGATTATTTTTTAACAGCCTGCTTGGTTATGGCATATCCGATATTATGAGTAATTTCGTCAGCAGTATGAGCTCCTTATTACTCTTTATTGTTCCCATACTCACCATGAGAACCATGGCAGAGGATAAAAAGAGTGGTACTGAGGTTTTGCTTTTAACTTCTCCTACACGCATTACCGATATCGTTTTAGGCAAGTTTTTTGCGGCCTATAGTGTTTTCCTTGTCATGACGGCTGCCTCTTTCATTTTTCCAATTATCGTGATGGTTTCAGGGAAACCCGATGTAGCCCTCATTTTTAGCTCGTACTTAGGGTATATATTGCTTGGTGCAGTTTATATTGCTTTAGGCGTCTTTGCCTCAGCACTCACAGAAAATCAGATTGTTGCCGCAATCATCAGCTTGGTTTCTATTTTTGCTCTTAGTAATATTGAATATCTGGCTTCCTTTTTCAGTGGCTTCATGTCAAAGGCCTTCACATGGTTGTCGGTCAACACGCGATACAACGATTTCAGTGTAGGAATTATCGATTTAACATCCATTGTGTTTATGATCAGTTTTGCAGCGGTGTTCATCTTTATGACTGTTAGAATTGTAGAGCATAAACGCTGGAGTCAGGGGTGATAGAAATGAAAAAATGGAATATCAGAAGCTTTAAATATGGTTCCTATGCTTTAGCGGTCACAGCTATTGTGGTTGCGCTTATCGTCCTCTTTAATGCGGTGCTTGGATTTGATGTTGTGAGAAACAGGCTGCGCATAGATATTACGCAAAATAAGATGTATTCGCTCAGTGAGCCCAGTCTGAAGCTTATAGGCGGTCTGCAAAAGGATGTTGAGATCATTATTCTCACCGAGGAGAAGAACTTTACTACAACAGAGATCTTGGAAGTGCTCAAGCAATATACCATAAAGAGCAATAACAAGATCACGCTGCGTTTTGTAGATGTAGAAAGGGATCCGCTTTTCATTGAACGAGAGCTTGACCCTGAAAAACTCAAGGGTATTAGTGACGGAAGTATAGTCGTTAAATCAGGAACCAAGGTCAAGGTCGTTGAGCAAAGTGATATGGTTGAATACGACTATAGTACCGGTTATGCCCAAGCATCCGGCCTCAAGATTGAGCAATCCTTCTCCAGTGCCATTCAAAGTGTTGTGGCTGATAGAACCCCTGTTATTTATTTTGCAAAAGGTCACGGGGAAATGTCAATCGGAGAGGATCTCGCTGCCTTATCGGCCAGCATCGCTTCTAATAACTATGAGGTTAAAGAATTGTCCCTCAACACTGCGGTTCCGGAAGATGCGGCAGTCATTATCTTCGGCTCCCCGAAAACCGATCTTCTTGCTCAGGAGCTTGAATATCTGATGGCCTACATGGAAAAGGGAGGAGACGCCATTTTCTTGATGGATGTACAGACCAGTGATATTACCCTGACAAATTTCAACCATGTATACGAGCGTTATTCGCTGGCATTAAACAATGACTTTATCACTGAAGGTGACCAGAATAGCTACTATGGTGAAGCAAACTACATCATTCCTACCGCCTTCTTAAATGATGTAACACAGAATTTAGATCCCAATTCTCAAAATGTATTAATGCCCAATTGCCGAAGCGTAACTATTGGACAGGCTGAAAAGGAATGGATTACCACGCAGCCCCTGTTAAAAACCTCCGCAAAGGCTGTAAGCTATGATCTGGCCACAAGCCAGCCCACCGTAGGCTCCGTTCTTTTGGGTGCCATTGCTGAGTACCAAGGCTCCGATAGCAGTAAAATTGCCCTCATCGGAAATGCCGCCTTTGTCACCGATGACTGGATGGAGAATGCCGGTGATAACGGTAAGCGTTATGTGGTATCCATTCTTAACTGGATGGAAGACCAAACCGATACTGTCATGGTACCTTCAAAGAGCCTGGCCGCTCAACCCATTAATCTTACTGAGCAAAGCCGCTTTGTTGCATTTATTGTACTTTCCTTTGTATTACCCCTTGCCATTATTGGTCTAGGTGTATTCGTTTGGATGAGGAGGAAACATCTATGATGAAGAATTGGAAGAAGATCGCAGTCCTTGCTGTTATCCTTGTGGTCTTCGTGGCCGCCTTCATCTTCTTAAGCACTAATCAGGACAAATTAGGTGCCTCTAATGCTTCAAACTCGCCCACACCAACCTCCTCTTCATCTTCAACTGAGGTTGATGTGATCGATTTAGTTGAGGTGAGCAGGGATAAGATATCGAAGATCATTCTTAAACGAGAAGGTGGCGACATTGTTCTTACTAAGGAAGAACGCGAAATAGAAAAACTCAATCAAACAAGTGATGGCACCACCGAGAAGGTGAAAGAAAAGGAGACCGTTTGGGTAACCGCTTCCTTTGATGTGGATAGTTCAGTTGTGGATGATATTGCTTTAGCCGCCGATACTGCAACAACGAAGCGCCTAATTGAAGAGAACCCCAAGGATGAAACCATTTATGGCCTTGATAAGTCTCGGGATATCACCCTGTTTTCAACCGATGGGCAGGAAGTCACTTTAGAGATTGGCAATAAGACACCTACAGGCGATAGCTATTATGTCAGAAAGGTAGGGAATCCTGCCGTTTATACGCTGGATTCCTACAAGGGGGATTCCCTCTGCTATAATAAATTTGACATTATGAACACCAATCTGTATGGTACCGAAGCCTTAGTGATGGAGGATATCACCAACTTAGCCTTTAGCAAAAGCGGTTCAAGTATGTTTGATACCTTCTTGGATAATGCCACTTCCGAGTGGATGATGACCTCACCCCTGCAGCGCAAAGCCGATTCTGCCGAATTATCCAAGTATCTTGCCTGGCTGGTTGATTTCAGAGTGTCGGACTTCATCGAAGAAAACCCTGCTGATTTATCGACCTATGGCCTTGACAAGCCCAAGTATGTTTTTGAATATACCATGGGCGGCAAGAGCTATAGCTTAAAGCTGGGCAGCCTTAATGATTCCAGCTACTATGCCCAGATGGAAGGTCATCCGGTGGTCTTTACCGTTTCATCTTCTGGCTTGACCTTTATTGACACACCACTTATAGACCTGATTGACACCTTTGTTTATATCCCGATGATCTATGATGTGGAGAAGCTGGTCATTGAATTGGACGGCAGGGAAGATGTGCTCTTAATTAAGGCCGACCAGGAAGATACCGAAAATGAAGAGTTTGTTTTCAACGGAAAGAAGATGGAGAATGACGACCAGGTCTCCCTTTTCAAGAAATATTACCAGGGTGCCATTGCAATCTCAGGCGACAAGCTGGATTTCAAGGCCACACCGTCAGGGAAAGCCTTTGCAACACTCACTTATACCATGGAAAAAGCTAACCCTGATAAAGTGGTGGTTATTGAGCTGATTCCGACCCAGGATGGTTATGGCTATTACTTAGTGAAGAATGGCCAATATACAGGTATGGTCATGGGTAATCGTCAATTGGATAATGAGAGCATGGGTATACGCCCTGCCTACCAAAAATTTATAGATGGATTGAATCCATAAGTAAGAATTCCTTTAGGGAACCGGTTAAAAGCCGGTTCCTTTTCTGTTTTGTACGTAAAGCCTTCTTGTGTTTACTCCTCTTAAAAATTGTTGGATTTTGTATATATTAGACATTTGAGCGGTATATTGTATACATAATTATCTGCTCAAAAGCCTTAATATTTGTTGAAATATGAATGCTCTTGTGATATAATTAACTAGGATTTTGTTAATCAATTAACAAATTCTCGCTGATAAAAAACCCTATCAATTATTGATTCAGGAGGTTGGCACTATGAGTTGCGGTTGCAGCTGTGCAGATAACAAAGCACAGGAATTGGACAAAATAATCGCAAAGTACAAGGATACCCGCGGAGCATTGATTCCTACACTGCATGAAGCTCAGGAAGTATATGGTTATCTTCCCATGAGTGTTCAAAAGAAAATAGCAGAGGGCCTCAATGTCTCGTTGGCAGAAGTGTACGGTGTGGTTACATTCTACACTCAGTTTTCATTGAATCCCAAGGGCAAGTACAAAATCAGTGTTTGCTTGGGAACAGCCTGCTATGTTAAAGGTGCAGGGCAGATCCTGGATAAGATTATCGAGATTCTCAAGATTAAGAGCGGAGAGTGTACATCGGACGGAACCTTCTCTCTGGATGCCTGCCGCTGTATCGGCGCCTGTGGCCTTGCTCCGGTTATCATGATCAATGAAGATGTCTATGGAAGACTCACTGCTGATGATATTCCGGCTATCCTTCAAAAGTATTTTGATAAAGAATCTGAATCTGCTTAAACGATGAAGGATTTATCACTCCATATAATGGACATTGCACAAAATTCCATAGTGGCAGGAGCAGACCGTATTATCTTCAACATGAAGGTACAGGGTGATCCCCTTAAACTGATTTGTGAATTTATTGACAACGGTAGTGGCATGGACTTGGAATTTTTAAAAATGGTTACGGATCCGTTTAAGACCAGTAGGTCTACCAGAGATGTTGGACTTGGGATTCCGCTTTTGAAGCAATCGGCTGAAATGGCGGGAGGAGAGCTTTTGATTCAATCGGAACTTTTTAAAGGAACCCTATTGCGAGCGGACTTTGTTGTGAATCATATCGATCGGATTCCTTTAGGTGACGTTTCAGGGACATTCGCAATGTTGATCATGGCAAACCCTAAAATAAGATGGATGATTGAATTTTGGTCCTGTAGCAATGCTTTTAAGCTGGATACGGATGAGATCAAACAAGAACTGGGTGACATTCCTTTAGATAATTGCGATGTCGTTAATTGGATACAGAATACATTAAGCGAAGGTATTATAGAGGTTTTTGGAGGTGTTTTGGATGAAGTCGGTTGAAGAGTTAAAAGCAATTCGTGAGAAAGCGTTAAAAGAAATTTCAATCCGTGAGAATGAGAATAAGGTTCGCATTATCGTAGGAATGGCAACATGTGGTATTGCAGCAGGTGCAAAGCCTGTTATGAGTGCCTTTATAGAGGAACTCACTAAAAGGAATATTCAAAATGTTACCGTATCAATGACAGGCTGCGTGGGTATTTGTCGATTAGAGCCCGTTGCTGAGATCATTGAGGCCAATGGTGAAAAAACAACCTATGTTAAGTTAGATGCTGAGAAGGCCAGAAGAATTGTGGCAGAGCATATCGTCAACCAGAAGCCTGTTACCGAGTTTACAATCGGTGCGGCAGAGAAATGAGGAGGCTGGATTTATGATTTACAGGTCCCATATCCTGATTTGTAATGGTACCGGTTGCGTTGCTTCTAAATCCCCTGAGATTATGGCCAGGTTAGAGAAGCAATTAGCTGCTAATGGTATTGACAAAGAAGTTAAGATTGTTAAAACAGGATGCTTTGGTCTTTGTGAGAAGGGCCCCATCCTGGTGATTTATCCTGAGGGTGCTACATATTGCCATGTTACACCCGACGATGCTGAAGAAATAGTTAATGAGCACTTGGTTAAAGGACGTGTTGTTAAGCGTCTTCTCTTAGGGGACAAGGATGCCGAGGATGTAGCAAAGTCCCTTGAAAATGTCGGGTTCTTTTCACGCCAGCATCGAATTGCCCTTCGAAACTGCGGTGTTATCAACCCTGAGGTCATTGACGAGTATATTGCGCGTGACGGGTATGGTGCCCTTGCAAAGGCTGTTACAGAGATGACTCCTGCAGAGGTTATAGCCGAAATCAAAAAATCCGGTCTTCGTGGCCGAGGTGGCGCAGGCTTTTCTACCGGTATGAAGTGGCAATTTGCTGCACAAGAGGTTAATGATCAGAAATATGTCTGTTGTAACGCTGACGAAGGCGACCCCGGTGCTTTCATGGATCGTTCAGTGCTTGAAGGCGATCCCCATACGATCATCGAGGCCATGGCCATTGCCGGCTATGCCATAGGATCCAACCAGGGCTATATTTACGTGCGTGCCGAGTATCCTATTGCTGTACAACGTCTTACTATAGCCATCAACCAGGCCCGTGAATACGGTTTGTTGGGTAAGAATATTTTTGGCACCGATTTCTCCTTTGACTTGGATATCCGCCTTGGTGCAGGTGCTTTTGTCTGCGGTGAGGAAACCGCTCTTATGACCTCTATTGAAGGAAAACGCGGTGAACCCAGAACCCGTCCTCCTTTCCCTGCCGTTAAGGGACTTTGGGAAAAGCCGACCATCCTCAACAATGTTGAAACCTATGCCAATATTCCTGTTATCCTCTTAAAGGGTGCTGATTGGTTCAGTTCCATCGGTACTGAAAAGAGTAAGGGAACCAAGGTTTTTGCTGTGGGTGGTAAGATCAACAATACAGGACTTGTTGAAATCCCCATGGGTACAACCCTTCGTGAAGTCATTTATGACATTGGCGGCGGTATTCCCAATGGCAAGAAGTTTAAAGCAGCTCAAACCGGTGGTCCTTCAGGCGGATGTATTCCTGCCAGCCATATTGACACACCTATTGACTATGATAACTTAATTGCTTTGGGCTCCATGATGGGTTCAGGTGGTTTGATCGTTATGGACGAGGACAACTGTATGGTGGATATTGCTAAGTTCTTCTTGGAATTCACCGTTGATGAATCCTGTGGAAAGTGTCCGCCATGCCGTATCGGAACAAAGCGTATGCATGAAATCCTTGAACGTATCACAAACGGTAAGGGTGAGGAAGGCGATATTGAGAAGCTCGAAGCTTTAGCTGAGAGCATTAAGCAAGGCGCACTCTGCGGCCTTGGACAGACAGCGCCCAACCCTGTTTTGAGCACCTTAAAATACTTCCGTGATGAGTACGAAGCCCATGTTAAGGAAAAGAGATGTCCTTCAGGTGTCTGTAAGGCGATGCTGAACTTCCGCATCATTCCTGAAAAGTGTAAGGGCTGTAGCCTTTGTGCCAAGAAGTGCCCAGTGAACGCTATCTCAGGTGAAATCAAAAAGCCCTATGTAATCGATGCTTCCAAATGTATTAAGTGCGGTGTTTGTATGGATTCCTGCAAATTCGCCGCCATAGAGAAGAAGTAAGAGGAAGGAGAGTGTAAGAATATGTCCGAGTTTGTTACATTAACAATAGACGGTAAAGAAGTGAAGGCCCCCAAGGGGACAACAGTTCTTGAGGCTGCCAAGAGTGCTGGCATTAATATCCCCACCCTCTGCTTCCTCAAAGATATCAATGAGATCGGCGCCTGCCGCATGTGTATTGTGGATGTGGGTGCAAGAAGCTTCCAAGCTGCTTGTATGTATCCGGTCTCAGAGGGGTTGAAGGTTACTACCAATAGCCCCAAAATTCGTGAAACACGCAGGGTTACTTTGGAGCTGATTCTTTCCGCTCATGAAAAGAAATGCCTGACCTGTGTCAGAAGCAGAAACTGCGAGCTTCAAAAGCTGGCTTCAGATTTTAATCTCAAAGATATCCGCTTTGAAGGAGAGCTGCAAAGCTATCCCATTGATGACCTTTCTCATTCAGTTGTACGCGATCCTAATAAGTGTGTGCTCTGCCGCCGCTGTGTCAGCGTCTGTAAGAATGTGCAGACCGTATCAGCCATAGAGACTACAGACAGAGGCTTCCGATCCATTGTGGCTTCACCCTTCCATATGCCGTTGAAGGATACTCCCTGTGTCAATTGTGGTCAGTGTATCGTCGTCTGCCCAGTTGGCGCGCTGCGTGAAAAGAGTTCTGTCGAAAAGGTTTGGGACGCTCTTAGCAAGAAGGATCTCCATGTGGTGGTTCAGACTGCTCCGGCAGTTCGTGCAGCCCTGGGTGAAGAGTTTGACTACCCCATTGGTACCCCTGTAACAGGTAAAATGGTGGCTGCACTTAAAAAGCTGGGTTTTGCCAAAGTGTTTGATACTGATACCGCCGCTGACCTTACCATTATGGAAGAAGGCACTGAGCTGGTTAATCGCATTAAGAACAATGGAAAGCTGCCGCTCATTACTTCCTGTAGCCCTGGCTGGATTAAATTCTGCGAGCATTTCTATCCCGATATGCTTGATAACCTTTCCAGCTGCAAGTCGCCCCAAAACATGTTTGGTGCGGTCTTAAAATCCTATTATGCAGAGAAAATGGGTATTGATCCTGAGAAAATGTTCGTTGTATCGGTCATGCCCTGTACAGCTAAGAAATATGAAGCTGAGAGACCGGAATTGGCTTCCACTGGTTACCCGGATATTGACGAGGTTCTTACTACC
>JAEYPI010000161.1 GCA_023410885.1 Bacillota bacterium | reverse complement strand
GGGTAGTCCGGGTGATGCCAGTCTACGAGGGAATAGTAAAGACCAACACCAAGTCCTTGTGCCCGGAAAGCGTCAACATACTCCTGTACCAGATCCCGCCCTGCAAGGGTGTTCGTAGCTTTATAGTCGGTAACGGCAGAGTCGAACAGGCAGAATCCTTCATGGTGCTTGGCAGTAAGCACCGCATATTTCATACCTGCCTGTTTTGCCATCCGAGCCCAGGCATGGGGATCATAGTCCACAGGGTCAAAGGTGCGAAAGTATTCGTCATAGTGTTCGGGGGATACACGGTGAATGCTGGAATACCATTCACCTTTGGCGGGAACGGCATAGAGCCCCCAATGGATAAACATGCCGAATCTGGCATCACGAAACCATTGGGTATCAGTCATGGCATATGACCTCCTGTTCTAGCAATTTGATTAGCTTTAGGCGGGCATTCACCACATCGGATCCGCTGCGTGTATAGTTTCGGAATGTGGTACACACCGATTGGATCAGTGCAGCTGTTTTTTCCGGGCATACTTCCATGGCCTGCATCAGCAGTTCATAGTCCTCGGCACCGGCCCGCTGTGCTTCAAAACGCATACTCCGCCAGGGACCATCGGCGCCGGGATAGACGATGTGTGCGTCACCGGCAGGAAGAAGGGCTCCTTTATGGGGACAGCAGGCACTGTGCCAGATGTCATCACCAATATAGTAGTTGAAGCCCCAGTGCAGGAATCCGGACAGTCCATAGAGTGCGCCCATCCACAATACAATTCGACTTACCGTCAGCGGCAGGTCCATGTTCCGGTTCATTGCCGGGCCTGCCGGGAACGCACAGGTGTAAAACCACATTTCCTCACCGGCAGCCTTCAGTGCTTCGTAATCACTACGCCATTTTTCATAGGTATCCTGTTTGGGGACCCAAATATCAATACCACCTCCCAGATTAGTGGTTTCCACGGCATCGATAATAGGAATACCAGGGAGGAATTTGCGGTACATGGCAGCGAGAATACGGTAGGTTTTGTCGTTGTGGGTCTGGGGTTCATCAGCCAGAGCCTGTGTCATAAACTCTTGCCAATTGTTGCGATGGATCACCTCGGCCCATTGCGTAAAGTATAGGCGCATTTGTAAATATCCATCCGATGTGGTGATCCCGGTCGACTGGTCCCAATTGGGATAGTAATCGCTGTCATCCCATTCATGCCAATGTGCAATATGGCCGCCGCAAAGCTTGACCGCACCCTCTTCCAGCGCAATACGGCCAGCCTGTTCGGCAAAAGAAAAATCAAACCCTGAAAGATTGCTATTCTCGAAAATTGCCTCGCCCGGCGGCAGTAGGATATGGGTGCAGCGCATGTACAGTTGTGCACGGACGTATTTACGGAACAGGTCCCAATACTCACGGCCTCCCTTTTCTGTTTGATGCTGCACTGCAAGGCCGTCATAATTAAAGAAATTCAGCATTCCAAGTCGCGCCTGGGCAGGATGGGGAATGCTGAGTGGATGCACTGTGCAATGTACCGGAACCTTTGTGATACGAGTTTTGTCGGAGAGCGTGAGGGTTCCTTCGTATTCACCGCTTTTTTCATCGGCTGCTGCCTCGATGCACAGATACAGTGCCAGACGTTGACCTGAAGGGATCGATTCCTTAATCGGTTTCAACGCATCATAAACATCAAAGGGGGCTTGCCGTGTCACATAACCGCTGCAGATTTCGTAATCAGTGGTCGTCATCAATGTTGGAGCGGTATTTTCATTGACACCAACAGCAAGCAATTGATAGAGCTGAACGGACGGACCTGTGCCATTGTTCCAACGAAAATGTACAGATACGTCGGACGTAGCCATATCACCCAATATCTGTGCGCCCGCATGGCCACCACCCAAGGCATCCAGTCGAACTTCGGTCAGATCACTGTGTTGGGAGTCCGGGAAAATCCAATCGGTATCCGTAAATATGGAAAACTGCATAAACTCAACTTCCTTTCTGCAAATTATCCGACTCAATGGCCGGAATATATACGGTGACAGTTGTTCCGAGCCCCGGAATGCTTTGGCAACTCAGTCCGTAAGGCTCCCCATAAGCAAGGCGCAGTCGATCCTGAATGTTGCGCACACCATAGCCTCCATCTGTTGCCGTAATTTCGCCGGGGGAGGAGATGAAGAAATTAGCCAACCGGGTTGGTTCGTCCATTCCTACACCATCATCCTGAATGGTGATGTGGATGCCATCGGCGCTACGGTGGGTTGCCACAGTGAGATGGCCGCTTTTGGACGGCTTTTCAAAAAGACCATGGATGATTGCATTTTCAATCAAAGGCTGCAAGACAGTCTTAATAATCAGGCAGCTAGCAGCGGAAGGGTCAAGATTCCATGTGGCTGAAACCCTGTTTTCAAACCGCATATTTTGGATTTCAACATAGAGCTGCGCGTGCTTCAGCTCCCCGGAAAGAGGAATTACTTCCCGCCCATTGCTCAGAGACAGCCGGTAAAAATTCCCCAATGCCTTCACCATTTTGCTGATTTCCGGCACATTGCGGCAGATGGCGGTACAGTTGATCAGGTCCAGGGAGTTATACAAAAAATGAGGATTGATTTGAGACTGGAGTGCTTTCAACTCCAGATTTTTTATTTGGCGGCCATATTCCACCTTTTCCTCCATCAGTGTATCCACACGGTCCATCATCTGGTTAAAGCTTCCCATAAGCTGGGCAATTTCATCGTTGCCTACAGGATCCAGACGCACCGCAACATTACCGGTTTCAACGGTCTGCATTGTTTTTGTCAGCTGGAAAAGGCGGTTGAGTGTGGACTGGCTGAAAAAGTATGCCAACAGATAGGCAAACAGGGCAACGGCAACCACGATACAAAGCATTTCGCTGCGAAGTTCATGGCTGGGGCGGAAAATATCATCCAGGGGAAGGATACTGGCGATATACCAACCGGAAGAACTCAGGCTTAGGCACTGGGCATAGTAATTTACATCATCTAACGAAATTTGTTCCCAGATTTTTGTATTGGGGGTAGGGAGTGCTTTCACCCGGGGGGCCAGGTCAGAAATACCGGACCCGGAGTTAGAAGTCAGCAGGACTTCCCCATCCCGCAGGATCAGTAACAGGCCGTTTTCTGTGATGGAGGTAGCATTTACAAGTTGGGTGATTCGCCCGGCATCTATATCGGCCCTGAGAATTGCCAAAGGCTCCTTGACACTGCGGGGATTGTAGATTGTTTGCAGGGAGGAGAAGCATTGCTGCTCTCCCACAGGCTGGTCCTCAAAGTCCTGGGGGGCGCACCAGAGCCCGCCGCTTGCGCTTGACCGCTGATACCATGCGCTGCTTTGAACCTTACTGATCTGAATGATATTATTGCGGTTATTAGAGTAGGGGTAATCGTTATTGACATAAAGCTGAATGCGTTTCACACCGGACAAGGTTCGGAGCTGTTCAAAGGTAGTTGCCAGCTTGTTGGAATCCTCCAGCCGCTGGATATAGGAATGGTCCTCGGGATCATTGGATGCCATCGCATAAACCAGAGGATCGGAAGATAAAATATCCACCACCTCATCCAATTGGCCAAAGACACGCTGTATGGACAGATAGGTATCGTCGAAGGCATTTTGTGCAGCAGAGAATGTTTGATCCTGAATAACATCCCGCACCCGAAGATAGGCAAAAAGGGAGAAGATGCCCAAAGGAATGACGATCAGCAGAAAATACAGGCACAGCAGTTTAGTCCGGAGTTTTCCGCAGGACGAAGAGATTCGCATCCAACGCAGGAGTTTATTCTTCATAGGTATACCTCCTGCGGTACTGCTTTGGAGATAATCCTGTTTCACGGGTAAAGAGCTTGGCAAAGTATTTTCCATCCGAGTAACCCACATCGTTGGCAACTTTATATAATTTCAGACTGGTGTTCATCAGCAGCTCCTGGGCGTGCTGGATTCGCAGCTCTGTCAGGCGCTGGTTGATGGTTTTGCCGCAGATCATTTTATAGGCTGCACACAGGTATGTATTGGTAAAGCTTAGATCGTCTGCGATTTGTTGAACGGTTAGGGTGCAGTCGCGGTAATGCTGCTGCAAATACCGTTCCACCCGGGTGGCAACATCCGGATCGGGGCAATCCAATGCGGAAAAGTAGAGCTCAGCAGTCTGATACAGGGGGTCCCAAAGACCGGCTAGGGTTTCCTGCTTGGCTGTGGAATACAGAAGTAGATCTGTTTTTGAGGTGATCGTCAGAATGTTGTGGCTTTCTGCAGCATTCAGAAAAAGGAAGATAATCTGACAATATAAATGGTGTACATATTCCGGTTCCGTTCCTTCACACAGGCGGATCTGCTCATACATCTGGCGCAGGAAAGCCATGGTTTCTTCGTGTTTGTTGTGTTTGATCAGGTCTTCTAGCTGCTTGAGTGCATTTTTTTCGCAGGAATAGACCCTGGTGTTTAAGGGACTGGAGCATCTGGATCCACCACGAAAAAATGTAACGGCAGGGTCCGGTTGGCAATTCCGTTTCAGATCGTCAATTGCCTCCCTTAAGGATGCGGTGATCTCATTCAAATCGATGGGTTTTTCTACATAACTGGATACTCTTAATCGAATCGCGCCTTTTAGGTACTCTTTATCCGAGTAGCCTGTCAAGAAAATAAAACGGCAGTTCGGAAGAAATTGCCGCACAGCTGCAGCCATCTCCAAGCCGTTCCTGTGAGGCATTTTAATATCGCTGATGATGATATCAGGACGGTATTTTTGTGACAATTCCAGGGCTTCATCACCATCAGAAGCCTGAATAACTTCTGTCACGGAAAGATCATTCCATGCAATGTGGTCCTGCAGAACCTTGCGGGGCAGATAATCATCATCAGCAATCAACACAGTAAAACTCATGTGTGGCCACTCCTTTTTCGTATGTGTCAATAATACATAAAAGGAAGTGAAACTTCAATTCGATTTTGTATAAAATGCTCGAATTTGGTAAAACAACATAAACTTACCCTCCTTTCGAAATTTCGTCCCGTTGTTTTTACACTACCCCGTCGTTAGAATATAGACAGAACGAAGCGTACCAATACATAAGGAGGAGATTCATGAAGAAGAAGGGGAGTCCACTACTGCATGACCTGCGGGAGAACCGTATAAAATGGCTGATGGTCTTACCGGCGGCAATAGTTGTGATTCTCATGTGCTATATCCCCATGGGCGGAATCGTGCTTGCTTTTAAGGAGTTTAACTATCGTGACGGAATATTTGGAAGCCCTTGGGTGGATTTTAAAAACTTTGAATATTTCTTCAAATCAGGAAAGGCATGGACGACCACACGAAATACGGTTCTTTATAACATTGCATTTTTATGTGTAAATACATTCCTACAGATTACCTGCGCGGTGCTTCTCAGCGAACTGGCCGGAAAAACCTTCAAAAGGATTACACAGTCATTGATGTTTTTGCCATATTTTATCTCCTGGGTGGTAGTTGGCGCTTTCATTTACAATATGCTCAATTACGAATTCGGCGCAGTGAATACATTTCTCAGGGGTCTGGGTTTGGATCCGCTGGATATTTACTCGAATAAAGGAGCCTGGCCATTCATTCTGATCATCGTCAGCGCCTTTAAGAATCTGGGTTATGGAACCGTCATGTACCTGGCAAGCATTGTCAGCATTGAAGAGCAGCTGTTTGAAGCGGCGGATGTGGAAGGCGCCACCATGAGGCAAAAGATCTGGTATATTACCCTGCCCAGCATCCGTCCCACGGTGGCCATTCTGTTCCTGATGGCAATCGGTACCATTATGAAGGGTGATTTCCAGATGTTTTGGCAGGTGACCGGCAACAACCCAATGGTGCTTGAGGTCACGGATGTCATAGACACCTATGTTACTCGTTCGCTGATGGATCTGCAGGAGTTTGGCATGACAAGCGCTGCAGGCCTATACCAATCCAGTCTTTCCTTTGTGCTGGTTTTGATCGCGAACTATATTGTGAAAAAAGTAGAGCCAGATTATGCCCTGTTCTGATACCGATTCATGAGAGGAGGCCTCCCATGGCAAAGGAAACATTACATAACAAAAAAACCGTCGGGCGGGATCGGATCGCATTCAACATAATTTCATATACGGTATTGGCTGGGTTCTCAGTTGCCTGCCTGCTTCCGTTTCTGCTCGTAGTCAGCGGCTCCTTTTCCGAGCAGTATTCCATCCAGCTCCACGGCTATCAACTGATCCCGGAACCCTTTTCTCTCTATGCCTACAAAATGCTGTTTCGGATTCCGGAAGAACTGTTTCAAGCTTACCGGGTGACAATTCTGGTGACAATTATAGGAACTGTGCTCGGGTTATTTCTGACAAGCATGGCTGCCTATGTACTTGCAAGCAAGAGCTTCCGCTACCGTTATCAAGTTTCATTCTTTTTCTATTTCACTTCGATTTTTGGCGGCGGATTGGTGCCCTGGTATATTTTCAATACCAAGTATTTGCATTTTCATAACAATATCATCTCATTGATTCTTCCGATATTGATCAATGTGACCTATCTTTTGATTCTGAAAAGCTATATGATGAGCATTCCTGATTCGCTGTATGAATCAGCCCGGTTGGATGGGGCAGGGGATTTTACGATGTACTTCCGAATTGCGTTGCCGCTGTGTAAAGCGGGTCTGGCAACGGTGGGCCTATTTATTGCGCTCAACTACTGGAATGATTGGTATAACGCCATGCTGTTCCTTGACGAAGGACGTCGGGATTTGTACCCGCTTCAGTATTTCCTGAACAATATCCTGACAAAAGCGCAAGCCATGAATGCTGCGGCAGCCCGCAGTGGTATTCCTGCCAGCGATGTGCCCAGTGAGCCTATGAAACTAGCAATGACCGTTGTTGCGACAGGCCCAATTGTGTTGCTATACCCCTTCCTGCAAAAGTATTTTGTAAAAGGCGTCACCGTTGGCGCAGTGAAAGGATAAGGAAATAAAAATTCGAAAGAATTTTTAATAAAATCAAGGAGGAAATAACATGAGTAAGAAAACACGGATTTTAGCGTTTCTGGCAGTACTGGCTATGATGGTCAGTGTCCTTTGCGGATGCGCACAGACTCCAGCGCTCACAGAACCCTCACCTGATGCATCCACAAATCCCCCTGCAGTTTCTGGCGAGGAAACTGGCAAGCCGGATATTTCCAAGGAAGTTACTCTGGCAATGTACCTGATCGGTGACCGTCCTGTGGACAACGATGAGGTTTTCGCAAAAATCAATGAGAAGCTGAAGGCTGAAATCAATGCAACCATCGACGTCAAGTTTATGAGTTGGGGCGAATATGAGCAGAAATATCCTCTGATTTTCGCTTCTGGTGAGGACTGGGACATCATCTATACTGCTGACTGGTGCTTCTACAATGCCCAGGCAACCAAGCAGGGCTTCTGGGAAATCACCCGTGAAGATCTGGAAACCTATGCTCCCATGTCTGCTAAAACCATGTATGATGCGGCTTGGGAACAGGCGAAGGTAGACGGCAAGGTTTATATGCTCCCCATGAACTATAAGGAAATCACCTCCTATGTGTACATTGCACGTGGTGATCTGATGGATAAGTACGGCATCAAGTCTGTTGCATCTCTGGATGAGGCAGAAGCCTATATGGATGCCATCGTTGCAAACGAGCCTACTCTGATACCTCTGGATGTGGGTTCCGATTATGATAAGCTGTTTGTATTTGACCGTATGTGGGAAAAGGCCAACTGGGAGTCCGAGGAAAAGGTTGGCGGCATCGGTCCCTGGCAGGCTATGGCCAGCGTAAGCGAGCTGGACGAAACTGCTAATGTGAAGGGTAATTATGCTCAGGCTGAGTTCCTGAATGTTATCACACGCCTGAAGGACTGGAAGGATCGCGGCTTCTGGAGCAAGAACGCCGTTGTGAATACTCAGAATAATACCGAGAGCTTCCAGGCAGGAAAGTCTGCATTGGCTCTGTGTAATGCGAATACCGCCAAGAGCATTTACGCCAAGCTGGCAAACGAGCATCCGGAATGGGATGTACGCGTCTTTAATGCTCAGGAAGGCACTCCTCCCGTGCTGAACTCCTTCCTGGCAAACGGCATGAGTATTTTCTCCAAGTCCCAAAATCCCGAGCGTGCTCTGATGGCACTGGATTATCTGCGTAACGACGAGGAAGTTAACAGCCTGTACTGCTACGGTATCGAAGGAAAGCATTGGCAAGCTTCCGGCGAGGACGGCCTGGTTTCCCTGCCCGCAAGCTCCAACTATGCTTACGACAGCAACTGCAACTGGGGTGTCCGTAATGATGCCCACTGGCGTGTGGTCGAGGGTGGCATTCCAAATCTGGCTGAAATGAATGCGGTTTGGCAGGAGACTGCTCGCAGCAGACGTTATCAGACCTTTGTCTTTGATGACAGCAAGGTCAAGAATGAGATCGCTGCTATAACTGATATCTTTAATACCGACTACAAGTTGCTGGGTCTTGGCTTTACCGATGATCCTGCAGGTGACATTGCAAAGCTGCAGGAAAAGATGAATGCAGCAGGTGCGGATAAGGTCTATGCCGAACTGCAGAAGCAGGCACAGGTATTCAATGAAGTAAATTAAAGAAACCTATTCTGCATTAAGGGGACAGGGCAAAGCCCTGCCCCCTTATGACTTTCAGAGTAGATACCAAAAGAAATGAATAGGCAATAATAGCTACAATTAGTCGAGATTCCACTGGTCTTTTATGCCATCCTGTTTAAGCTTCTTCTTCAATCATAGCGTGTCTGGGGCTTTAACGGCACCGAGCACCCCGGTGCTGTATATCTGGCTTCCCTTCTGGCAAGCCATACCCTGTAGGACCGAGAGATACGAAAGATTGATACAATCTAGGATACTCTGTAATTCTGTTTTCTAATAAACGAAAAAGTAAATATTAAGGAGCAAATCACCATGGGAAAAGGTTTAAGAAAAAAGACAGGTCGTGTGACCATTCCTACGGATGTAGACGTGGTTGCCGAAACTTTGGAGCTGGTGAAGCGCTGGGGTGCCGATGCCATCCGTGATTGCGACGGCACCGACTTTCCGGAAGAACTGAAGAGTGTGGGCGCCAAGGTCTACTCCACCTACTACACAACCCGTAAGGACAACGTCTGGGCAAAGGCAAATCCCGACGAGGTTCAGCAATGCTACATCATGACCGGTTTCTACACCGCCACCGAAGGCGCTCTGGAAATCCCCCTGATGAAGGGTATTTCCCACGAGCTGATGGAAGTCAATACCAGAGATGATATCAAGCGCTGGTGGGAGGTTATGGACAGAACCACCGGCCAGCCGGTCTGCCCCGAACAGTGGTACTATGATGCCGAGACCGGCTGTGTGGTGCTGGAAAAGCCCTGCGGGTTCCATGAGTACACTGTGTCTTTCCTTGCATACCTCATCTGGGACCCGGTGCACATGTATAACACAGTCACCAACAACTGGCAGAACTTGGAACATCAAATCACCTTCGATGTCCGCCAGCCCAAGACTCACAAGTTCACCATGGAGCGGCTGCGCAAGTTTATCGCAGACCACCCCCACGTCAATGTCATCCGTTATACCACCTTCTTCCACCAATTTACCCTGATGTTCGATGAGCTTAAGCGGGAGAAGTATGTGGACTGGTACGGCTATTCCGCCTCCGTGTCTCCTTATATTCTTGAGCAGTTTGAGCAGGAAGTTGGCTACAAGTTCCGCCCCGAGTTCATCATTGACCAGGGCTACTACAACAATCAGTACCGGGTTCCCTCCAAGGAGTTCAAGGACTTTCAGGCATTCCAGAGAAGGGGAGTTGCCGATATTGCCAAGGAGATGGTGGACATCACCCATGAGCTGGGTAAGGAAGCCATGATGTTCCTAGGTGACCACTGGATCGGCACCGAGCCTTTCCTGGAGGAGTTCAAGTCCATTGGTCTGGACGCTGTTGTAGGCAGCGTCGGCAACGGTTCCACCCTGCGCCTGATCTCCGACATTCCCGGTGTCAAGTATACCGAGGGCCGGTTCCTGCCCTACTTCTTCCCCGATACCTTCCATGAAGGCGGCGACCCTGTTAAGGAAGCCAAGGAAAACTGGGTCACCGCACGACGTGCTATCCTGCGCAAGCCAATCGACCGGATCGGCTACGGAGGCTACCTGAAGCTGGCCTGCCAGTTCCCCGACTTCATCGACTACGTGGAAAGTGTCTGCAACGAGTTCCGGGAGCTATATGAGAACATCAAGGGCACAACCCCCTACTGCATCAAGACCGTGGCTGTGCTAAACAGCTGGGGTAGGATGCGTGCATGGGGCTGCCACATGGTGCACCATGCCCTGTATCAGAAGCAAAATTACTCCTATGCCGGCATCATCGAGGCCCTGTCCGGCTCTCCCTTTAATGTGAAGTTCATTTCTTTTGACGATATCCGCAACAATCCTGCAGTTCTTGATGGCATTGATGTGATCATCAATGTGGGTGACGGCGATACCGCCCATACCGGCGGCGCTGAGTGGGAAGAACCTGCCATTTCCTCCGAAGTTCGAAAGTTCGTACACAACGGCGGTGGCTTCATTGGTGTTGGTGAGCCCTCCGGCCACCAGTATCAGGGTCACTACCTGCAGTTGGCAAACGTTCTGGGTGTTGAGAAGGAAACCGGCTTTACCCTAAACTATGACAAGTACAACTGGGAAGAGAGCCCCGACCACTTTATCCTGGCAGATGTGAAGGATGAAGTTGACTTCGGTGAAGGCAAGAAGAGCATCTACGCCTACGAGGGCACCGACATTCTGATTCAGAAGGACAAGGAAGTTCAGTTGGCTGTCAACGAGTTTGGTTCCGGCCGAAGTGTGTACATCTCCGGTCTGCCCTATTCCTTTGAGAACAACCGTGTGCTGTACCGCTCCATCCTGTGGAGCGCCCACGGCGAGGACATCCTGTACAAGTGGTTCAGTGCGAACTACAATGTGGAAGTCCATGCCTTCATCAAGAACGGCAAATACTGTGTGGTCAACAACACCTACGAACCCCAAAATACTACCGTTTACACCGATAAGGACTCTTTCGAGCTGCATCTGGATGCCAACGAAATCAAGTGGTACTCAATTGTTTGATACAACAATATCCTACACTAATTTATAGTAGGACTTTTTTATACTGTTCCGCTATTTTTCGTAAAGTCTTGTTGTAGTGATATTGTTTTAACATCTATATTCTACCGAATTTGGCAGGTCTTTTGGACCTGTCTTTTGTGTTTTTTTATGTTTAGGCGGCTGGTGATACGGTTTATAACCGGGAAATATAGAGAATAAGCTATTTGTTTCAAAATGCTGTTGTAAACGCCCGCAAGATTTGTTAAATTGAATCTATGCCCCAAGAACTAGACTACAGATTAAATAACCTCAGGAAGGATATCACTATGTCAAAAAAACTGATGGGAAAAGTATTACTCCTTGTTATGGTAGCCATGCTTATTACGTCATGCTCTATTAAGAATGGCCCAGAACCCACTCCAGTTCCCGATAACGGATCCCCTTCGCCAACCGGCACAGTAGGTGTCGAATCACCGACAACTACTCCCACTGCCACGCCTGTCACCACCCCGACTCCTACACCTGAGCCGACTCCTGAACCGACACCTGAACCTAAAGAGCCGATTAAGGTAAAAGCTGCCTATGTTACGGGAAATAAAGCCGGTTCAGCTACCGGATTAGACAGCCTGATTGAATTAGTCAACACAACGGAGCTTAATACACTCGTTATTGATATAAAAGAAAGCGGAACGATTCATTATGAGTCCGAAATTCCTTTGGTTAAAGAGTTAGGCCTCAGCAAAAAACTCTATAATGTAGAGGAAGTTCTTCAAAAATGCCATGACAATAATATTCATGTCATTGGTCGTATAGTTGTTTTCCGTGATAATGAACTGGCAACCAAGAAAAAAGAATTTGCCATCAAAAAGCCCAATGGTTCTATTTGGACTGAAGGAAAGCATGGTGCATGGACTAACCCTTACCTGCAAGGTGTTCAGGATTATAATATCGAAATTGCCAAAGAGGCAGTCCAGTTAGGTTTTGATGAAATTCAGTTTGACTACGTCAGATTTCCCACTGCAAAAGCCAGTGAGGTCAATTATGGGGAAAATCCACCTGAGAAAACGCAAGCCATCAGTGAATTTTTAAAAAAAGCTACTGAGGAAATAAAAAAGGTCAAGGATGTACCTGTATCGGCAGACATATTTGGCATCGTTGCAGAGAGTGATCGGGATGGTAAATCCATCGGTCAAAACTTTGATTTGCTGGGACAGTACATTGATTATATTTCGCCCATGATCTATCCGTCCCATTATGCCAATGATTCAAAAGGGACTATGGGGAATGGCGTCGGGCAAAGAATTAATGGTGTTCTGTTTACAAAACCTGATCTTGACCCCTATGGTGTTATTTATCAATCTCTGCTCAAAGTAAAAGACAGAATAGCCAATACCCCTGATTATAAAGCAAAGGTAAGGCCTTATATTCAGGATTTCACCGCTAAATATCTTCCTACTGGTTATTGGCAGACCTATGGGAAAGACCAGGTGAGAGATCAGATTCAAGCCATTTATGATGCAGGCTATGAAGAGTGGATTTTATGGAACAGCTCTAATATTTATACCAAGGATGCACTTTTGCCCGAAGGCCCGTAAGGATACATAATAACTTATTTTACTGGAAGTGAGAAACCGATTGGAAAGGCTGGTTTATCATGCATAAAGTAATTGTTCATAAATCGGAAAACTATAGAATTGATCGCGTTATTCAGGCTCTAGAACAGATATTTGACGAAATGGGTGGGTTGGACAAATTTGTGAAACCGGGTATGAAGGTTGCTATAAAGCCCAATTTGCTCATGGCTAAGAAGCCTGACGATGCCGCAACCACCCATCCAGCCGTTATTAAGGCGGTCATTACGCTGGTTCAGAGAGCCGGTGGCATAGCAAGCATTGTTGAAAGCCCGGGAGGTCCCTATAATACCGCTTTATTAAAGCGAGTATATGCATCAACTGGCATGGAGGCTGCTGCAACTGAGACCGGTGCCGAGCTTAACTATGATCTTCGTGTAGAGAAGGTTGAGACTTCGGAAGCAAAATTTATTAAATCCTTAAAGGTTCTCAAACCCCTTCTCGATGCGGACCTTATTATCAATGTGGCTAAACTTAAAACCCATGGGATGATGGTCTATACTGGTGCTGTAAAAAATATGTTTGGTTCTATAGCCGGTCTGGAAAAAGCTGATTATCACATGAGAATGAGTGATTATGATCGATTTGCCGAGAGCCTGATCGATATTTATTTGGCAACAAAGCCCAAGATTAACCTTATTGACGGTATTATCGCCATGGAGGGTGAAGGCCCAAGTTCCGGAGTTCCCAAATACCTGGGGGTTCTTCTGGGCTCGGAGGATGCTTTCGCTTGTGATTACGCGGCCTTGCAGATTATTGATGTAGATTACAGAGCTGTTCCTGTGCTGAGAATGGCTGAGAAGAGAGACCTATTTCAAAAGGATCAAGTAGAGGTGGTAGGTGTTGATCTTGACACGGTAAAAACTGACAGCTTTGATGTGCCTGCCCTGAATCATATGAAGGTGGGATCTGCTTTCAATTTGCTACATTTTGTCGGAAAAAAGTTTCGTCCATTGCCTCAAATACAGTTTGAGAAATGTATACGCTGTGGTAAGTGCATGGAGATCTGTCCCCCAAAAGCGATTACCCGGAGTGAGGATAAAGAGCTAATTATTGACTATAATAAATGCATAAGCTGCTTCTGCTGTCATGAATTCTGCCCGGAAAAAGCAGTAAAAATTACAAAGAATACCTTTAGGAGATTTTTCGAATATAAAAAATTCTCTTGAACAGCGCGCCACTATACGGAAACCCATCCCATTATGATTTTAAAAGCAGGTAGGAATTTCTACAAGTATTAGCATGTTTCATCAACAAAGCACGAATTATTAAAGAATGATTTGTGATAGTGTTGAATTTTATGGTAAAATACTTTTTATATAATACTTGCACGAATGAGGAGAATGGACCATGAATGTGGAGTACATAAATCCTTTTATAGAGGCTAGCCAATCTGTTCTCATGATGATGACTGGGAAAAAGCCATCGCTGGGACAGGTTTATTTAAGAAAGTCACCTTTTAAAGGTGATAATGTTGCGGTTATAGTCGGCTTGACCGGAAGAATAAGGGGACAGGTCATCATTTCTCTATCAAAGGATTCTGCATTGTCTATTGCTTCAGCTATGATGGGCGGTATGCCTGTGGTTGAATTTGATGAAATTTCCAAAAGTGCGATTGCAGAGTTAGCTAACATGATTATGGGCAATGCGGCGACCTTGCTTTCGAGTAGAGGAATTGGCATAGAAATTACACCGCCTTCCCTCTTAATGGGCGAGAATTTGATTATATCTCAGTTGAATATGAAAACAGTTTGTGTGCCTCTGGAACTTGACGGAGGCAGTTTATTGGACATCGATGTGGCGCTGGAAGAAAAAAGTGCATAATAGACCTACTACGTTGAGCCGTCATACATTGGAGTGATACTGTGAGAATAAATATCGTATTGGTGGAACCGGAAATTCCTCAGAATACGGGTAACATTGCACGGACCTGTGCAGCAACGGGAGCCGCCCTTCATCTGGTGGGTCCCATGGGTTTTTCTATAGAAGATCGTTATTTAAAAAGAGCCGGTTTGGATTATTGGAGTTTAGTTAACTTAACCTATTATGACAGTATAGAGCAATTCTTTACAATCAATAAGGGCGCTGACTTTCTCTTTTGTACAACAAAAGCGCAAAGCGCCTATCATGAAATTTCCTATCCGGATAATTGCTTTATTCTTTTTGGAAAGGAAACCAAGGGCCTTCCTGAGCCCCTCCTGCAAGAGCATTATGAGTCATGCCTGCGCATTCCGATGCTGGAAACGATCCGTTCTCTGAATCTTTCTAATTCGGTGGCGATAGTTCTGTATGAAGCCCTGAGACAAGAAGGGTTTTCAGGCATGCAATTGGAAGGAAGCCTTACGTACGGCATACCTGAATCATGATGAGGCGCACTTTAAAGCATAAGTTAAAAACTACGTATTTATATTAATATAAGAACTGAAGAGGTATTAAAAATGAACGGTCAAAAAATTAAAATTGGTGTTATGACTGGCGGGGGGGATTGCCCAGGCCTTAATGCAGTTATAAGAGCTATCGTTAAAACGGCAATAAATATCTACGGGTATGAGGTCATTGGTTTTAAGGATGGTTACATGGGTTTAGTGTATAACCGCTTTAAAAAGCTTGCTTTAGAGGATGTTTCAGGCCTTTTGGATAAAGGGGGAACCATCCTCGGAACGACTAATAGCTTTGATCCTTTCTGCGTGGTTATTGATCATGATGGTGAAAAACAAGAAAAAGATATGAGTGATCGCATTGCTGATAATCTACGCATGCACGATATTAAAGCGCTTATTGCCATAGGCGGGATCAATACTATCACAACGGCGCATAAACTCTCACAAAAAGGGATTAATGTCATTACTGTACCAAAGACCATTGAAAATGATATTGAGGGTACGGATATTACCTTTGGCTTTATGACAGCTGTCAGCACGGCTACTCAAGCGCTCGACAAGCTCCACTCCACGGCAGAGTCCCATCACCGTGTCATGATTCTTGAGGTCATGGGAAGACGTGCAGGATGGGTGGCTTTAGAATCAGGTATTGCAGGAGGTGCCGATATTATTCTGATACCTGAGATTCCCTACGACATTAATGTGGTGGCAAGAAGAATCTTGGAAAGAAAGAATTCCGGTAAAGGGTTTAGCATTATTTGCGCCGCTGATGGCTGTCAGCCTATAGATGGGCCTAAAGAATTGCCCGGTAGTACGGACAATGAAAAGCAAAAGTTTAATGGTATTGGAAATCATCTTGCCACTGAGCTTGAAAGAATAACAGGCCTTGAGGTTCGTGTAACAGTTCTGGGTTACCTCCAAAGAGGTGGAGAGCCCTCACCCTACGATCGACTCTTGACAACACGACTTGGTGTGGAGGCCGTTAATCTGGCCGCACAGGGTGATTTTAATAAAATGGCCGGTATTGTTAATAATGAACTGGCGCCCGTTGAATTATCGGAGGTGGCTGGGAAAAGCAAGTTTGTACCGGTAAATGGTGAGCTGGTAAAAATTGCCCGCAATACAGGCGTGAGCTTCGGAGACTGAAAAGAATTGAGGAGGGCCTAGTCCTTTTATGGATTGTTTTAAACCCATCACGATGGATGATCAAACTTTGTTTGAGACAATATTTGCAGCAGTAAAACCCATAGCCTCTGAACTTACTTTTCCTTATCTCTATATGTGGAAGCGGGATTATAATCTTAGCTATACCATTGCTGAGGATCATCTTTGCATGGTATCCCAGTCAAGGATTTACCCTCCTTTTGCTTTTTGTCCCATCCCCATTAGGGGGGAACGTGACATTAATAAATTCAAGCGCGCCTTGGAAACTGTGGAGACTTATTTCAGAGAAAAAGGTTTTGAGCTTTTGTTTGGAAGAGTCGAGGAGACCCGTCTTGACGACCTTCGTACGGTATACGGAAACCGGATGGAGATAGAATTTCTTGAATCTGCCTCTGATTATATGTATCATGCTTCAGATCTTATTAACCTGGCGGGTAAAAAATTCAGCAGCAAGCGAAACCATATCAACCAGTTTTTAAGGCTGTATGGAGAATATGAATATGTGCCCGTGGATGAAACCAATCTGCTTGAATGTCGCAGAGTTCTGGATGAATGGTGTGACAAAAATGAGACGGAATGTGTTCATCCCGATAATTGTGAGCGTTTGGCCTGCTACGAGCTCTTGGATAATTGGAGTAAGCTAAAGCTAAAAGGAGCGCTCATCAAGGTTAACGGGCGTTTTGAAGCCCTTACAGTCGGAGAATTATTAAATCCTGAAACGGCTGCCATACGTATAGAAAAAGGTAATTCTGAGATTCATGGCATCTATACGGTCATTAATCGCGATTTCTGCGCTCATGAATGGAGCCATATAAAGTATATCAATCGGGAAGAGGATATGGGCATTGAAGGCTTACGAAAATCTAAACTTTCGTACAATCCGGCCTTCATGGTTAACAAGTTTTTGGTTAAGGTTCCACATTGACTTTGACCGTTCATTTCTTTAGTATTTTAGTTGAACAGCATTTGTGAAGGTTGAAATGAACCTCAAGTTTCGGCCGTTCCAGATTAGGGTTGGTTTTTCCAGCCCGTTTTGCTTTTAAAATTATCTTTGGAGGTAAAGCAATGCCAAAACAGCCTAAAGTCGCCATTTTCATGGGCAGCGATTCGGACTTTCCTGTAATTGAAGGATGCCTCAAGCTCCTTAAGGAGTTCAAGGTTGAAACCTCTGTTAATGTTTGCTCTGCCCACAGAACTCCAGATAAAGCTGCAAGCCTTGCCAAAAATGCTGAAAAGGATGGGTTTGATGTTATCATTGCGGCAGCGGGAAAAGCGGCACATCTTCCCGGTGTTTTAGCGGCCTTTACAGTTCTGCCTGTCATTGGTTTGCCTATACAATCATCCACTTTGGATGGTCTGGATTCGCTTTTATCCATCGTACAGATGCCCTCAGGGATACCAGTTGCAACGGTTGCCATAAACGGCAGTGAAAATGCGGCACTGCTTGCCATACAGATTATGGGCGGAATTTATCCACATTTACGAACACAGATGCACGAGTATAAGCTTAAATTGGCTGAAGCAGTTGACAAAAAAGATCAACAGCTCCAGGAGAAACTGAAAGGAATGTGAGGCATGATCCAGAAC
>JAEYPI010000160.1 GCA_023410885.1 Bacillota bacterium | reverse complement strand
GTACTCATGGAAAAGGTTATGTAGCCAGATTAAGCGGTTCCACCGCAGAATTTTTAAGCATGTGGTTTTATATGATGGTCGGAAAGCAGCCTTTTGCCATCAAAAATAACGAATTGATGCTCAGCCTGTCCCCCGTACTGCCTGGCTGGCTGTTCGGCAGGGATGGCAAGCTAAGCTTTACATTTTTGGGAACCACACGGGTGACCTACATAAACCCAAAGGCAAAGGATACCTTTGGAGAAGGAAAGACAGTTATCAAGCGGGTTGCTGTTCAGTTTAAGAATAATGAAGCAAGGGAATTCGAAGGTAATACCATACCGAACCCCTATGCTGAGATGATACGGAGAGGGGAAACCGTTTCTATTACAGGATATATGCATTAGACCCAAACGAAGAGGTGCTGCACCTATGGACGAAGCAGAAACCATGCACATAAGAGTTGGACACAAATAATGGCGGGAACGCCAAGGGTGAAAGAAAGATGTTTCGTTTTATGCCTAAAGAGCTGCATCGACACATAGAGGCCTATGGACCCGCCTATGATGGCCGATAAAAAAAGTGTTCTCTCCGGAATCCGTCGTTTTTTATGAATGGCTGCCCGTTTATCATAAAAGGAAAGAATAAATGCCCCAATATTTGCAATGACTAAATAAATAATGAAGATATCCATATTGCCCTCGTTTCTTTTTATAATCCTTTATCTCTATTATAATCGATTTTATGGAACGAGGAAAAGAATATGGGATATGCTCAGAAAAAACCACTCTCACATAAGAGGTGCGAAGAGCCTTAAAAGGCCCCTTAAAATGCGCTTAAAAAGCGGCACCTGATGGCATTCCTCAAGGGTGACCTCATGGCACACGGCAAAGGTTTGGATGAAATCCTCTTTTATAGCGGCTACCGACTCAGTTTTAAAAAGCCAAACGCTGCACTCAAAATGGAAGTATAGGCTTCTATAATCAAGGTTAATAGAGCCCACAGTTGCTAGGACATCATCACTTACGGCAACCTTCGAATGAAGAAAGCCGGGGGTATATTCAAATATTCTGACGCCTGCTTCAATGAGGACCTCATAGTAGGATTGGGTTACAGCAAAGACATACCATTTATCCGGTATATGGGGGGTAACAATTCTCACATCTACCCCGCTTTTGGCTGCCAGCATTAAAGCAGTGACCATTTCATGATCAATGATCAGATACGGTGTAAACAAGTAGATATAGTCCTTGGCGCGAGAGATCATGTTAAGATAAGTATTTTCTCCTACCGGTTCGTTATCGATGGGACTATCCCCAAAGGGCTGCACAAAGCCATCGGTCTCAAAAGGTGAGCGATGATAGGTATCGGGTCTATACTGATTATAATCCTCTTGGGTGTTGGATAGGTAATGCCAAAGCTGCAAAAACATGAACGTCATATTCCAGGAGGCCTCCCCTTTTACAAGGATGGCGGCATCCTTCCAATGGCCGTACTTCTCAAAGGCATTAATATATTCATCGGCCAGATTAATTCCCCCTGTATAAGAGGTATGGCCATCGATGATAATAATTTTCCGATGATCCCGATGGTTCATCCGGATTTCAAGTAGTGGTGTAAAGGGATTGAATACATAGCATTTTATTCCCTTCGCTCTAAGCTTTTCATAATACTTATAGGATAATGAGGTAAGACAACCGGCATCGTCGTACATGACCCGCACCTCAACGCCTTGACGTACCTTTTCCTCTAAAATCGTTAAAATCGTATTCCACATTAAACCTTCGCGTATAATGAAGGATTCAATAAAGATGAAATGCTGCGCCTTTTTTAACTCCTCTACCAGAGAAACATAAAAATTTTCCCCGGACGGAAAGTATTCGGTAACCGTATTCTTGTATGCAGGAAAAAAAGCATGGGTAGCCATATAGCGGGATTGGTTTGCAATGCTCTTGTCCTCGTGCTCTATTTCAGTGAGGATATCCATGTTGGAATTGAGTAAGTGCTTGGTACTTTGAAAGGCATCATTAATTTTTTTCCGGAATTTTTTACTGGTGCCGCTGGACCTCAATAAAATGTATAAAGCTCCCCCGAAAATCGGAAAGATAAGAATAGGAATGGTCCAAGCCAGTTTGTGAGAAGGGTTGATTTTTTGTCCGGCAATAAAGAATACGACCGCCAAGCTGATGACCCCGAAAATGGCATAGAGGTATATAAATGACGTAGAGAGCTTCATGATTATAAAAATGAGCATCCCCACTTGTATCGCCATTAACAATGCCATGATTAAAATTCGACTGAATAATACCTTTAAGACTTTTTTCAAAAAGACTCTCCTTTCAAAGCATGGACAAGTTTATTCCATAATTCAAAGCCCGTATCATCTTTATCGGATAGAAATCTAATTATTACAATAACATGGTGCTACTTATGAATGTAACAAGGTTTTTGGGGTTGCTAGAAGCAATAAGGTTTATTTTTCATAAACTCGTCCTGAATTATCCTGTCCGCGCTTAAAAAATTTTCTGCCTCAATTTGTCACGCAAGGTTTTCTGTTTTTTGTCCACAATAAGCTATGGACAACCATTTTTGATGAAGTTGATTCTTTAAGGTAAGGAGGTGAAAGCATGTCTAGGCCAAAAACGCCTATCGTCCCTTCGAGCCGTGAAGCATTGACCAAATTCAAACTTGAGTGTGCCCAGGAAATTGGCCATCTCCAATATTGCAAGGAAAACAATGACCATTACAAAGGAGACCTTCCTTCCAGCCAAAATGGTCACGAAGGTGGACCTATTGGCGGTCAAATGGTAAAGCGAATGATTCAGATGGCTGAAGAAAACATGAAGTAGTAACCCGATAATCGCAGAAGCGTTTTAAACGCGAAAGGAGAACAATACTCATGGATGACAACAGACAAAAAAACAGGAACAGAGAAGACAACAACAACAATAACAACAACAATGAAAACAGACAGAACAGAGAAAATCGCAACGAAAACAAAGACAATAACAGAGAATAATCCTTATTGACTAACAATTTCCTTCGCAAGCAGGCAAGGAAATATTGGTGAATTCTCAAAGAAGCTGCCTCCTGTAGGCAGCTTCTTCCACAAACAGTACTAAATTTGATATAATAGAGAAAATGATGATAAAAACAGGGGGGCGTGTAATGACTCAAAGGAAAAGGCGAATGGGTGATCGATACGATGGAAGGCGGATAAGATCCCTTAATCCATTTTACAAGATTATTCCTTATATCATGAAAACACGTATTGATGCTCAAAACTATTTTGAGGAAAAAATTGAAATCAGCGATACTGAAGCCTTTATCAGAAAAAAACGCAAAGAAACCGATGAGCATATTTCGTTTCTTCATGTCATAATTGCGGCTATGGTTCGTACCATCGCTGAAAAACCTGCTCTTAATCGATTTGTGGCAGGTCAGAGAATTTATGCAAGAAACGAAATTTTAATCTCTTTTGTGCTTAAGAAAGAGCTTAATGAAGCAAGCCCTGAAACCACATTAAAAGTTAAATTTGATCCCTCCGATACTTTTATGGACGTGGTCAGGAAAATTAACGAAACGATTAAGGCTAACCAAAGCATTGACGTAAAAAATGGTACCGATAAATTGGCCAAGCTCATTATGTCCATACCCGGCCAATTGGTACGTTTTGTAGTTTTTCTCTTAAGATGCCTGGATTACATAGGTATTATGCCAAAAATCGTAAACCGTCTGAGTCCTTTTCATACGAGTATTTTTATAACTGATCTAGGTTCAGTTGGCATTCAGCCTGTTTATCATCATCTTTATGACTTTGGCACAACCAGTTGTTTCATCTCATTCGGTATTAAGATGAAGGAAAAAGTCATCGATATCAACGACCAAATCATTACTAAAAAATATGTAAGGGTTTGCGTCGTCACAGATGAAAGAATCGCCGATGGGTTATTCTTTGCTTCAGCTTTCAAGGTCTACCGCAATCTCATTAAAAACCCTGAAAAACTTGACGCTCCACCACAAAGAATAAACGAAGATATAGACTAGTCCAGAATGCATAATAAAGGTGCATTCCCACCGGAATGCACCACAAGCCTCGACCCGTAAATTAAGGGGACGGTTCTCTGAGATCCGTCCCCTCTGTTACATGTTACTTGAACACCTTGAATCGGTCTTCTATCGGCATAAATTCCTTCTCATCTGGAGTTGCAGTGGGTTTGCCAAAGGGCATTTGAGCCGTAAGCCTCCAGCTCTTCGGTAAATTCCATTGCTTCCTGACCTCATCATCGATCAGCGGGTGATAATGCTGCAAAGAAGCACCGAAGCCTTCCATCTCCAATGATGTCCAAACAACAAATTGAAGCATGCCGGTTGAGTTCTGAGACCAAATGGGGAAATTATCCTTGTAAAGCGCAAAATTGGCCTGTAGGTTTTCAATAACGTCCTGATCTTCAAAGAAAAGCACGGTCCCGTATCCTGCTGCGAAGCAGCTGTTTATTTTATCCTCGGTTTGGGAAAAGCTTCCTTCCGGAACAACTTTACGCAAGGCCTCTTTTACTATATCCCATAGCTTCCGATGGTTTTCACCCAACAAAAGAACGGTTCTTCCGCTCTGGGAATTAAATGAAGACGGTGTATGTTTTACTGCGGTTTGTACAATCTCAGCAATTCTTTCATCCGATATGGGGCTTTCATTACTGATGGTATAAATAGACCGTCTATTTTTTAATGCACTATAAAAGTCCATACTCATAGTTCTCAACCTCCTTAATCTCTACTCTATTTTTATCCACTAAGAGCAGAAGTTAATCATATTTTTTCAGGCATAAGAGCCATTAAATATTAACACGTTTCCAAAAAGAGGGAGTAAAGAGTATGAGCATCGGGAATATTTCAAGCCTTCCAAATAGCATAATGATTGAAAAGACTAATTTACTCAAAAAAGAAAAGTCAGCAAAGCTTCCAATGGGACCTACAACCTCCAAGCCCGGACCAACATTGCCGATAGTAGTGGCCACAGCCGTGAATGTCGTAACCAAATCCATCCCATCCAAGGACACAACCAGAAGTGAACCTACGAATAAAGCCATGTATACGAAGAAATAGGTCATTACACCCGTCACAGTTTCCTCTTCCACAATTCTGCCCCCTATTTTTACCGAGTAAACAGATCGTGGATGGATTACTTTGATAATCTCCCGTTTAACCGCTTTAAAAAGGAGAACCAATCTGATACACTTGAGTCCCCCACCGGTTGACCCTGCACTGGCACCGATAAACATGAGTAAAACGAGAATCGCCTTGCTGAAAGCAGGCCAAAGATTAAAGTCCGTTGTGGCATAGCCGGTTGTGGTGATTATGGCGCTCACTTGGAAGGATGCATGCCTGAGACCTTCCCCTATAGAATCAAACACCGTCCCATAAAGATTCCATGTAATGAGCAAAATCGAAATGACCACAGTACCTAGATAGAAGCGAAATTCCTCATCCTTAAGGAAGCTTTTCAGATTACCTTTAAGGCCTTGATAATAAAGGGTGAAATTCACACCGAAAATAAACATGAACACTGTGATGATAACTTCAATAAAGACATTCCCATAAGCCCCGACACTCTTATTCATATTGGAAAAGCCACCGGTTCCGGCGGTACCAAAAGCGTGGATGAAGGAATCATAAACCGGCATCCCTGCTATGAGCAGCAGTACAATTTGAATCGCTGTAAGGACGATGTAAATACCATAAAGAATTTTAGCAGTCTGCCCGATTTTGGGCACAAGCTTACCCGGATTAGGCCCCGGGCTTTCGGCTCTCATAATTTGGAATGTGGTGGCACCCGCTTTAGGCAAAACAGCTAAGGTCAGGACCAGAACCCCCATTCCGCCCATCCAATGGGTAAAGCTTCTCCAGAACAAAATCCCCCTGGGCAAGCTTTCAATCTCTTTTAAAATCGTTGATCCCGTAGTGGTGAACCCGGACACCGACTCAAAAAAGGCATCGATAAATGACGGTATCGCACCACTAATGAACATAGGCAGAGCACCAAAAAAGGAGACCAGAATCCACCCGATGGAAACAATGGCAAAGCCGTCTCGGGAATAGACATTGGTACTTTTCGTCTTTATGCTGTAAAGAGCCAGGCCAAAGAGAATTAAGATCAGTATTGTGGAAATAAAGGAAAAAAAATCCGCTTGTTTATAGATCAGGGACACAAACAAGGAAGGCAGCATGCACGCTGCCTCAACAATCATGACTAATCCCAGGCTTTTGAAGATCATTCTAAAGTTCATGTCAGTTTACCACCGATTCAAAAATCTCATTAAGATCAGAAAATTGTTTTTCTTTTGAAATGATAATGACACTGTCTCCCAGCTTTATCATGTCATTTCCATGGGGGATAATAATTTCATTTTTCCTCGCAATGGATGCAATAATGACACCCTCAGCCAGCTTGAGCTTTTTTAAGGGAACATTCAAGAACCTGGCGGTATGCCGTGCAGAGAATTCAAGCACCTCAGCACGCTCGTCAATAATTTTATAGACGGTTTCAACCGGATTATTCAAGGCATTCTTAAGACCTCGAACAAACCTTAAAATATAGTTGGTGGTAATGAGCTTAGGATTAAGGACATTATCAATACCCATATTCTTAATGATAACGGGGTAATTGATTCTTGTGATTTTTGAAATGACCTTCTTAACGCCATACTGCTTAGCGAGTAAGGCCGATATCAGATTCTCTTCATCACGCCCTGTAAGGGCGATAAAAGCATCCATGTCACCTAGATTTTCCGAGTGAAGCAAGCTGTCATCTGTACCGTCCCCGTAAATGATCAAGGTTTCTGGAAGCATTTCTGAAAGCTCAATACATCTTTCTTTATTGCTTTCGATGATCTTAACCTTCATATCAAACTGCTTCAGGTTTTGCGCAAGATAGTAAGCCATTCTTCCTCCGCCTACTACCATGACATTTTTAATCTTATGGGTGCATTTCCCATTCTGTCTGCAGAAATTAAAAACATTGGTGGGCTTGCCCACTATATAGAGATTATCATTCTCCTGGATTTCAAAGGAACCATTGGGGATAACGACCTCTTCCCCCCTTAATACAGCCCCGATCAGTATGTCCGAAGATATTTTATGGGCTATGTCTTTGAGTTGCATGCCAACAATGGGCATGTCCGCTGTTGCCTTAATCTCAACTAATTCTACCCTGCCCTTGGCAAAGGGCTCCACATCAGCAGCCGACGGAAAGCGCAGCAATCTGGAAATTTCACGCGCTGCGGCCTGCTCAGGATTAATAACAAGATCCAACTCCAGCTCGGCTCTTAATATGGAGAGCTCATTGGCGTATTCAGGGTCTCTTATGCGTGCAATGGTATGCTTGGCCCCCAGCTTTTTGCCGGTCAGACAACAAACCATATTCATTTCATCACTGGTAGTGGCTGCAATGAGGACATCAGCTTCTTTGACTCCCGCCTCAAGCAGAATATTCGTGCTGACGCCATTACCTTTAATACACATGACATCCAGGTATTCACTGGCTTTTTTGAGTGCTTCAGGGTTTTTATCAATGATGGTGACATCATTATTTTCTTTGGATAAGGTCTCGGCTAAGCTATACCCCACTTTACCGTCACCGATGATGATGATTTTCATTGTACATTCCTTCTGTTTTCTTTTAGTAGATCCTATCAATTTCAGCATAGTCATTATCAAATAACTTGTCAACAAGAGGATTTAGGAAAAAAAGCCCCCCCTGTTATATACAAGGGGGTACATCCCTAAAAAAGCAATAGGGGTTGCCTTGAACCCCTATCTCCTAGTGCGGTATAATTCCTTTTTACCGCACACACTGACCTATGACATTCTCCATATGAATAACCTTATTTTTGCTGCTGCTAATGATCTTTCTAATGCTGTATTCTGAAAGATAATAGCTTTCCGCAATTTCTACCAAACTTAACCCTTCCCGGTGAAGCTTGATAATCTCTTTATTTCTGGTCATATATTTTTCTTTTGTTCCATTGGCCTCACCCCAACCGGCTCTCATGGAATCACATCCGGGAACATAAATGATTTCCCCTTGAACATATTGTTGCAATTCTTTTAATAGCTCTTCGGGCAAAATCTTCTTTGCATTTTTATATTTCAATAGGTCCACACTCCTTAAAATAGGCACAAAAAAAGTACGATAACCTTTACCGTACCAACTGTCTTTTTCTATTAATGATGATAGTCTGCGGGGTTATGGAGAATGTTCCGAAAAAGGCATTGAAAATACAATACACCCTATGGCATATTGAAAACATAACCTTCTTCCAATATTCAGTTTTAGTGAATAACCACCTTTAACCTAGAAATAATCATTTGAACACTCCTTCCATACTGAAATATATATTCCATTCTATGACGATTACCACTCTATCGTCAAGATAAAGAATGGTTATAAATAACTCTTCTCAAAAATCCTGTTGATGAAAAGGGCAATAACCCCGAAGGATTACTGCCCTTTGGCCATTAAAGTATGGCCACCTCCATTGTAATCTTCACTTGTCTGATCACTCCTTCCTATGCAAATTCGGCTCCGGATACCGTCATGCACATGATCTCATGTACAATTTTATTATAGAGCGCAAATGGGAGCTCCTCAATCCACTAAATCACTATAGCTGAAGTTTCTCATTAGGCCTTCTCTATTTTCACCCGGCTTCCCTCACCCTGTGCGGTGGGCGGATCAATGACCAGTCGACGGCCTATTCTGCTTCTCAGCTCGGGCACATGGCTGATAAGCCCGATCACCCGCTCCCTTTTACTCAGACGCTCCAAAGCGTCAATAACCGTATCCAGCAGGCTGTTGTCCAAGGTACCAAAGCCTTCATCGAGGAAGAAGAATTCCAGAGGGCTTTGCCCTTTGAGCTGAATTTGCTCGGATAAAGCCAATGCCAAGGAAAGAGAGGTCAAGAAGGTCTCGCCTCCTGAAAGGGATGTCACTTTGCGGCATACGCCACCATTGGCATTGTCCCGGATAATGAAACCGGCCTCCGTATCCAGCTCCAGACCATATTTATACTTGGTCATGAGCCCCAAGGTCTCCGAGGCCTTTGCCGCTACATAGCGCAGCCTCTCTTCTGCAATATAATCAATAAAGCTATTATCCTTGCGCAGCTCAGCCCTTAACACCTTTTGGATTTGCTCAAACAGCCCCTGCTTATGGGTAAGCCCTTGATAGCTTGCATTAAGCGTCGCCCACTTATCATGCTTGAGGCTAAGTTGATCATACCGGCTCTTAGCCACCTCACTTCTGGAGACACAGGCCTCCTTATAGGCTGCAATCTCCTGATAAGCAGTGTTGAGCTGTTTCCACTCCGCCTCGGTTATATGGCGTTCATTCAGCTTTTTCTGTATCATATCCCTATTGGCCCTAAGATTGAACCCTTTTTGTTCATAGGCTTCTATCTCGTTCTTGAGTGCTTTTAACTCAGACTGGGGCAACAAGGCACCTTCTACTTCCTCTTGATCTAAGAAACCCCTTTCACCCAGCGCCTTTTTCAAGCTTTCCCTCTCTTTGGACAGGCTCTCGTTGAAAATGCTTTGCTGGTTCATGAGTAGCGCTTTTTGGTTTTCAAGGCCATTGACCTGCTTTTCAAGCATCTGCAACCTTTCATGACAGTCATTTTCAAGCCTTCCATAAGCACTGAGCTTTTCATCAATGGCTTTAAGCTCTTGCTCGATAGAAGCTTCTCCTGCCAATTCTCTGAGCTTGAGGGCCATAGCATCTCTCTGGGACGCCAAGCTTTTTAGTTCTGTCTCCTTTTGAATGAACGTACTATTCAGCCCTTGGAGCTTCTCCTTTATTGCTTCAACCAGAATCCTCTTCTGGCTTGATTGTTGAGTCACCTGTTCCATGTGTTTCTGTAAGCCATGGAGTTGGCGGTCCATTTCTGCAAGTCGATTGAGTTCAGCCGTTCCACTCTGTAGGTGGTGATTTTGCAAGAAATCCATGTATTGCTGACCCACGCTATGAGCTATTTTTTGGGCCTCTAATAAGGATTTTTCAAGCTGCGTCAAGCCGTCCTGATTGACCTTCAGCTCGGTATTCATACCATGCTCGGTCAGTCGGTAGCCATTTAGGGCCTCATTGAGCTTTTGAAGCTTTTCCTTTATAGCCTCCTGCTCTTTTTCCCAAACTTCAATGGCCTTGAGCTTTTCTGCGCTAATTTGGCTCATCCGCTCAAGTTCCTGCTTGAGGCCTTCTAATTCAAGGGCTCTCAGGACCTCCGGAAGCTTGGCTTGCTCAGCGCTATAATCCTGAGTCCTTTGACTTATCTCATGGGAAAGTAATTGATTCTGCTCGGTCAAGGCCTTCATTTTTTCTTCGAGCAGAAGAACCGCCGTTTCAGCCTCTTTCAAACGCTGTTCCGCTGCTTCGACCTCATGCTTCGCCTGTTGAATCCGTTGTTCCAGCAAAGCCGCATCCGACATATCCGCACCTGACGCTGGTTTGGGATGATGCTCCGACCCACAAACCGGACAGGGCTCCCCTGCTTTCAAAGTCTGGGACAGGCGATGGGCTGTATTGCGGTTCAGTTCATCAACCGCATTATCCAGCGCTAGCTTGGCCATTTCAAAAACCGCCTGAGTAGCGTTCTTTTCTTCATTGAGCCTCATCTTCTTTTGAATAAGCTCCCCCAATGCATCCTGCAGATCGGATTGCTTCTTTCTCAAGGTATCCAGTCCCTTTTTGTGGAAGCAAAGGATATCGTATACCGCCTGAAAGCTGTGAAGTCTCTCGGTTTTTCGCAGGATCTCAGCTTTGTCGGCGGGCACATGCCCATCATGGCCTTGCTTTTCAAGGTTCAGTAATTCAAGGGCTTTCTCCTTGTCCAACCGCTCACCTTTTACGCCAGTAAGCTTTTGAAGGATTTGGCTTTGAGTGTTTTTAAGGCTGATGACTTGGTTCTCAAGGTCCACAACCTTTTCGTTCAGGGCTTGCGCATCCTTTTCAAGCTTTGCACCCTCTTGAATAGTCTGACGATATTCCGGTGCAATCTTCAGGCCATCGGTTTTTGTTTTAAGGGCCACAAGCTCCTTATCAAGCCGTTCCTGAGCCTCAGTTTCTTCCTTGAGCAGAACGCTTTGTCGCAATTTCTCCTCTCTAATTTGGGCCGCCCCACCGTTCAGTTCGTTTATTTGCGCTACCAGAGCCGTCAGCTCTGACTTAATACCCAAGGCATCCTCAAGACGAGCCTTCAAGCTTAATAAACGGGGCTGCTCATGGCTTATTTCTTGTTTCAATGTTTGATACTTAACATCGCTTTCCCCCAATTCGGTCTGAATCATGGGTAGCTTTTGAAGGATAAGCCCCAGTTCATTTTCTGTCTGGGCCAACTTCTCCGTGAGCGCTCGAAGGGGTTGAAGGGATGGGACCAGTCCCTCTGCTTTCTGGGCTTTCTCCATGCATGCCTTCTTTTGAGCCATTTTTTCTTGTAAGGACAGATGCTCCTTTTCTTTGTCCAACACTTGCGAAAGGTCTTGAACAAGTTCCCAGACCTCTTTGGCTTCCTTGTACTGCAATTCCGTCTTTTTAAGATCGTTAACTGCCTTATCACGCTCTGCTACCGCCTCATCCCTGGCTTTTTGGGCTTCAAGAAGGGCCTCGTCAGAAGCGTCCTCATAGCCCTTTAGCTCCCCAAACAGCGTATCAATACGACTTTTAAGCCCCGCCATCTTTCTGGTGAGCTTCTCAGTTAGCTGCTTGCCATACTCCTCAAGATAAAAAATCCGCTCCAGCATACCACGACGATCTGCGTTATTGAGAAGCAGAAACTCTTGAAAGCTGTTCTGAGGCAAAACCACAGCCCGGGTGAAATCCTCATGGCTAAGGCCCAGCAATTCCTTAATAGTATTACTCACGTCATTGGCCTTGTCGCAGAGGGGGATTTCTCCGGCCTCGGATATTTCAATGAGCCGAGCAACCTTGGCCTCTCCGAAAACAGGAGAATCCTTCTTTCTCTGATAAACCCGCTCCACTCTATAGTTTCTTCGGATACCCTCTCGAATCAATTCAAAGGTAAAAGAAACTCGGGCGGTTTTATGATGGGAATTGATAATCCCCTGAGTACCGCCATCGGCGCGCTTGATCTTACCGTAAAGGGCGAAGGTGATGGCATCGAGAACAGTGGATTTACCGCTGCCCGTTGGCCCGAATATACCAAATAGGCCCGTCTCACTCAGAGCTTCAAAATCAATTCTTTGCACATCACGGAAGCTCTGCAAACCCTCAATTTCAAGAAGCTTCGGTCTCATCACCCTCACCTCCTCTCATGCCAACAGTACTTTGACCGGCCGCTTGCCCATTCCTGTCAAAGGCCTCGCCTTCGTCACTATTTTCGTCATTGAGTATCTCAATAAAAGCACCCATCAATTCGTCCGAAATATCCGTGCCAGTCCGGTACTTATAATAATCCTTAAAAAGCTCATCGATTTTCTTACCTTCCCTGCTTTGGGGACTTAGTACCTCCACAGGATCGGTTTTCAGGCGGGGGCGTATGTTGATAATACCGGGATAAAGGGTTCTTAAGCGCCTTTGCTCCTCCTGGGTCAAAACCTGATCCATGACAATTTCAAGATCAATCCACCCATTACTGTCCCGACCCTCCTCACACCATTGGAGGGCTTGTCCATAGCCTTCCTCTGCAAACCACCTTCTCAAGGGCTTACCGCAGCTTAAATAAAGGGGTGTGATCTCGGCCTTCTCACCGGGAACAGCATCAATGATATAGACGGCCTTGCTGTGTTCCGCTTCTGAAAAGCTGTAAGCTAAGGGCGAGCCCGAATAGAATACCGGACATGGCGCATTGCGGATTTCCTGGGGTCTATGGAGATGCCCCAAAGCCACATAGTGAGCATTGGCGGGCAATACTTCCGCCTCTACCGTTAGGGCGCCCCCTACCTGCAAAGTTCTTTCAGAGTCAGAGGACTTGCCGCCCATCATAAAAAGGTGGGCCATGACAAGATTGACAGTATCCTCTCTAAAACGCTGGCTTAGGGATGAAAGGATACGCCCTATTTTTTCAGAATAAGCTTTTTGAAGAATGCCCTCATCGGCTTTGTCAGCCAGAACCTCTTCCAGTCGGGATTCCGACGGGTAGGGCAGGGTTATGATGACGGTAGATTGGCCACAGCTCGCTAGGGCCAGCTCAAGCCAACCCGGACCGGATTGAAGTAACCGAATATTCTCGCTATCAAGAGGGTATTCTCCCCCGTCACTTCCGGGATAACCCAAAAGAATAATGCCGTCTTTATGGGCCAAGGGGCTCGCCGCACACAAGCGGTCCGGATTATCATGATTGCCTGCAATCACAACAACGGCACGCTTTCCCTTGTTATTCAACCGCTCAACAGCCTCATAAAAAAGGGCCTCAGAGGCTGCGGACGGGTTATAAGTGTCATAAATATCGCCGGCAATCAGCACCAAATCAATTTTCTGCTCATCAACAGCTTGGCAGAGAAAGTCGATAAACTCACGCTGCTCATCAAGCCGGTTGATTTGCTCAAGATTCTTGCCCAAATGCCAGTCGGACGTATGTAAAATGCGCATAATGCCTCCTTTAAAGACAATTTATTCGCGGGTTGATGCTTGCACTTTATCGGAGATCGCTGATTCTACAAATTGATTAAGTGAGATGTTTTGTGACGAGGCGATGATAGCTGCTTTTTTATGAAGATCAGGTTCAATGCGGACATTAAAACTCCCCTTATACATCTTTTGAGGTTCTTTTCCATACCTGCTGCACATATCGAGATAATCATCAACAGCTTCATGAAAGGCCGCTTTTAATTCGTCCCGGCCTTCACCTTCAAAAGAAATGCTATCGTTGATACCCTCGATAACACCGTAAAATATATCATCTTTATCACTATACTCAATTCTTGCAAAGTAACCCTTATACTCCATGAAGTTCTTCACTGTATGATCGCCTCCAAATTCTGAACATACTTTATCGCTTCCTCAACCTGATACCTTTTAAGCTCGTTTCCAGGATGGGGCTTATGTAGCCGTAAGATAAGACCTGAAGCTTTATGTATGAAAGCTACCCTTGATCCTGAGGTTTTACCCATGCGGTCCTCAATGCACCCCAAAGAAAATAATAACTTCCTCAATTCATCATAAGTAAAATCCTTTGGTTTACTTAATAAACGATCTTTAAGCTTCTGGATCTGCCCCATCTTTATTATATTCCTTTCAGAGAATTCTGCAACTGTTTTTTAGTTGCAAGCATTAGGTCATGTATTATAGTCAATCACTTGCCCATTCCAAAAGAGGACGATGTATTTTTCTTTAACCCTTTTCCCTGTAAGCATCTCCAAAGCTCTTGAATAATAGCTAATTTGTAGCCTGTATCGTTCTTTTAGGTCCGCTTCCTTTCCGGTTGGCACATAGTCGGTTTTATAGTCTACCAGTACTATGCCGTCCGATTCCTCAAAGTAGCAATCAATGACGCCCTGTAACAGTACGGTCTCATCCCGGCAAGTCTCATCCGCCATGTCCTTGTAGAGCTCACAGCAGGGTATCTCCATATTAAAGGGAACCTCTCTATGGATGCCGTCGGACACAAGCATACGGAAGCCTAATTCAGAGGCAAAGAATGTGCTGATTTTCAGAATATCGACACTCTGCGCTTGCTGGCGTGTGAGTAAATCCTTAGTCATCATGGTGTCAATCTGGGCTTTGATCTCGGCCTCGGCCGAGGAGGCTCCATGCCTAGTAGCCTGTGCTGTGAAATAAGGTTTTAGGCCCTCAAAATCCAGATGCTGCATGATAAAGTGCATGATGGTTCCTTTTTCAGCGGCACTCAACCCCTTCTTTTCCTCTAAGAATAGAGGTTTCTTGACCAGAAGCGGAAGATAGTTGGTTGTGGCTCCGCTTTCTTCTGCTAACTGCGTATCAAAGCGCCTTTTAAGCTCAGTAACTGAAACCTTGGCCGGAACCTTGGCTGTTTTCCCATAGGCATACTGCCAGCTCAGCCTTCTCTGTATCTCGTCTCTAAACGCGATCCCGTCTATCGTGTCCTCACGGCCGTTCCCTGCCTGAACGGGTCCTTCTGTCCAATCCTCTCCCAAGGCCATTTGCTGAACCGGTTCTTCCGATTTTGGCACCTCGGGCTGATTTAGGCCCTCCAGCCACCGGAAGAAGGTATCTTCATTGCTTTCCTCCGAGATTTTGCTGCTGAACACATCACTTTTGTCCCATAGCCTGATGACCCATCTGGAGGGATCATCAATCAGGCATCCCCTGAATTCACTGCCGAGGGGAGCATTATTCCGAAGGCCTGCGCACACTTTATGCCTTAAAAGCGCCGGACCAATCCAGTCTAAATAATGGTTACTCTTCAGCATTTCATAGTCGGGCAGCCTGTACTGCTGAGTACCGGCTGCGCCTAACCATTTGGTGACGGCTTTGCCCACATCATTGGCAGCACCTGTGATGATGAGCTTTTCACGAGCTCTTGTCAGTGCGACGTAGAGAATACGCATTTCCTCCGATAGAGTCTCGCTCCTGATTTTATCCCTGATGGCCATCTTGGCCGCAGAGGGCCAGGATAACCTCAATCTATGGTCAACTACATCGGGACCAAAGCCCAGATCCTGATGTAGCAAAATACTCTTATTCATGTCCTGCAGGTTGAACTTCTTTCCACAGCCTGAGAGAAAGACAACCGGGAATTCCAATCCCTTGCTCTTGTGAATACTCATAATGCGTACCACATTATCATTCTCACTCAAGGTTTTGGCGCTTCCCATATCCCCCCTGCTGCCCTTTAGCTTGTCAATAAAGCTGATAAAGTTAAATAGCCCCTTATAGCTGGTTTCTTCAAATTGCTTGGCCCGTTCAAACAAAACTCTTAAATTAGCCTGTCTTTGCTCCCCCGCCGGCATTGCACCCACCATGCCATAATAGTTGGTATCCTGATAAAGCTGCCATATAAGCTGATCGGTGGACATATATAGGGCCATTTCACGCCATTTCTGAAGATTCTTAAGAAATACCGCCGCTTTTATGGAGGCCTCTCCGGTACCATTGGCTGCTAATTTCTTAAGCGCATCATAGAGTGTTCCTTTGCGCTCCATAAGCCTAAGCTCAGCCAATTCG
>JAEYPI010000159.1 GCA_023410885.1 Bacillota bacterium | reverse complement strand
ATATAGGAGAGGGCATTGTCAATGTCACCTCTGTTGTAGTAAATGGTCCCTGCATGTTTCATAATCTCAGCTAAGCTTCTGTAGTCCCGGGTTTTCAATATAGCTTTTTCCGACTTTTTGGCTAGAGCCAGCGCCCTGTTATCACCCTTTATCCGCAGAATATCACATTTAAGCTGTACCCACTTGCCATAATTGGTACTGCTTTCTCCCAATTCGGGTTCCAAATCATTAATGATTTTCGAGGCTTCCTCAAGATTCCCCATATCTTTGTAAACTTCAGCAATCTGTATCTTGATTTGATTGCTATCATCCTGTGAGCCTGAATGCTCAATTGCCTTGAAAAATCGATCCAAGGCATCAACATAATTGGCATTGATAAAATGGATATGCCCCTTGCCTTTATAGGCGTTAAAAATGCGTTCGTCGACTTGACTACCGGACTCCGTCTCCGTCAGTTCAAGGAATCGGCTAAAGCACACCATCGCACTGCTTAAATTAAAACCGTCTTTCAGCTTCATGGCCGCTTTATAATAGTAGTCTGCGGCTTTGCGATGCATCCCCGCTTTTAATAAATGCGTACACAATATTTCGTAGTGATTCTCAATATCCTTAGAATAAGCCGCTTCCATATAGTCGCTGATTCGCTTGTGAAGCATCATTTTTTCTTTATTTAATATACTGTCATAAATGACTTCCCGCTCTATTTCATGCGTAAATTCATAGGTCTTATCCACTATCCGGGCTGATGTATGGGTTGATTTTAACGTGATCAAGTTAAGCTTAACAGGTATATCCGCTATTTCTTCATTAGTTACGGAATTATCCAGCAGATGGTTGATCAGCGAAAAGGTAAATTCCTTGCCGATAACAGCTGCCGCCTGTAATATTTTCAAGCTGGTATCATCCAAAACGGAAATATTGGATTGGATAAGATTCTGTATGTTCTCAGGTATTCTTTTTAATTCTGTTTCTTCAATAACCGCCTGGCCTTCTTCAACAGAATAAATGCCTTTTCTTTTGATATTGGACAGGAGCTCTTTTATGTATAGCGGATTCCCCTTTGTAAACTTTAAAATAGCGTCAAACAGCTTATCTTCTATCTTTTGGGAATCCAAGAGCGAACAGGTGAGATTTCGGACTCCCATTACAGAAAGGGGACTGAGTTTAACCTCTGAGTAATAGACCTTTTCCGTTTTCAGAAGCATCCTCTTATCATATCGGGATGAAAATATAAAGACTGCTTTAACGTCCTTCAAAACGGGAATGAGATCACTTAATAGCTCAATGGATCCATTGTCAGCCCAGTGGGCATCATCTACCATAACCAGCAGCTTCTTCTTCCGGCAGAGGTTTGAAAAAAAGAGTGCCAGCTGTTTGATAAGCTCCCGGCGAATGTTCTCATAATTCATGGATTCAAAAATGCTCTGGAAATCACTGTCCTTTTCCAGTCCCATGAGAAGCCCCAGAAAATCATAGTTATGCTTGATCTCATCGTCGTTATACTGATCCAGAATGTAGTCCAGGAAGGATATGAGCCTGTGCTTTTTGGTATTAGCGCTATCCATGGCGTTGATGTTCATAATACCAGCGAGAATATTGGTAAGTAGGCTGTAGGACCTATTCTGCGAAAGCGTATTACAGTCCACCCAAACTTTCTTTATATCATTACCCAGCTTGGCGGCAAACTCCCTCAAAAGCCGGCTCTTTCCCAAACCGGCCTCTCCTGTTACAATTGCACATTTTAAGCCTGTATTGAGCGCTTCATTAAAAATCGCATTCAGAGCGCCTATTTCCTTTTGTCTTTCGATGAAAGACAATTCCTCATCATACCAATAAGCTGAACTAATTTTTAAAGGCTGATAGCATCTAACCGGATTGTTTTTATTTTTTACTTTCACTTCAATGGGCTCGGAATATTCAAACTTGTCCTTTGTCTCGGAAAAGATGGATTCAGAAACGAGAATCCCGCCCTCTCCCGCGCTCATCTGCAGCCTTTGGGCTGTATTCACTATATCACCCATAACGGTATAATCCCGGTCAAAGTAATTACCAACGCCTCCGGTGACTACCAGGCCATAGTTGATGCCGATGGAAAGATTCAGTTGAATCCCTTTATGGGAGAGCATGTCTGCAGAAAATTCTGCGATGAGATTCATCATTTTCATGGCACACATGACAATTCGTTTTGCATCATCCGCATGGGTATATCGTGCACCGAAAAGAACCATGACACAATCTCCGATATACTTGTCAATGGTACCCTCCAGCTCATATACGGGACTGGTGATATAATTGAAGCATTCGTTGATGATCTCCCGGGCCTCTTCAGGGTCGCGATTTTCAGACAGCGCAGTAAATCCGGATATATCGGCAAACATGACCGCTACATTTTTTCTCCTTTCAGCAAGGGTTCCGAAATTTTCCACCGAGCTGAACCTGTCAGAGTTGACCATCCGGTTACCGCAGTTAAAACAAAATCTGGCTGACTGAGGGTTTGGAAAACCACAGGCAGAGCACCTGCCCGAAAATTTGACACCGCAGAACCGGCACTCACTTTCATTGTTACTATTTAATTTCAGACCACAATTAAAGCAGATCAAAGCCCTCACCCATATATTCTACTGATTTTTACTTTCCTCTGACTTTAGAACATAACTGCGAATTGAAGAATGCAATTATTTGTCGTATACTAAATTTGCATGATAATTCCATTATAATGTATTGGAACAAAAATGGAAATGTAAAACCCATGAAAAGCATACCGTTACTCATTTTGTGCGGAGGGCTGAATGCTGGATAATATGTTGAACGAGTTCTATAGCATCGGCAAATCCCTTTCATCAGAAATGGATCCTTTAAAGCTGTTTGAAAAAATCGTCAACAGCAGCATGAGACTCACTTCTGCAGATGCATGTACACTCTATATCGTTGTCAATAAGAAAACCGGCGATTGGTCCCATGTAAAAAATGGCGATACACGTGGTAAATTACTTAAATTTGTAATCGCACGAAATACAAGTATGGGTATCAACCTGCAAGATTTTTCAGCACCCATATCTAAAAAGAGTATCTTCGGATATACCGTCATCTCCGGGAAATCAATCCGAATAGATGACGCCTATGCCCTTGGAACCGAAGTTGAATATAAGCATAGTCACAGTTTCGATAAAAGTATCGGTTATAAGACCAAATCCATTCTGTCCATACCCATGAAAAACAACCAAAATGATATAACGGGCATTATCCAACTCATTAATAAAAAGGAAGCCTGGGATATAGCCCTTGACTACTGTAATGAAAATGCGGTCAATGAAATTCTTCCATTCAACGATACTGATGAGCTTATTATGAATTCACTTGCAGGCCAGGCGGCTGTTGCACTGGAAAACAGCAAGCTTTACAAGGGCATGCAGGATTTGCTTCATATGTATGAGCAGCAAAACAATCAGCTTCTGTATTTGAGCAAAAATATCATGAAGGCCCATGAAGAGGAACGAAAAAGAATTGCACGGGAAATTCACGATGGTCCTGCACAATCGGCTGCAAACCTGTCTTTAAAGCTTCAAATATGCAAAAGGTATGTGCAGGACGGAAAAATGGAAAAGGTTGAATCAGAATTGAATACGCTTCACGAGCTACTGCATTTAACCGTTAACGACATTAGAACCATTATTTATGATTTAAGGCCATCCTGCCTGGAAGACGGCCTTAAACTTGCCATCCAAAGGCATATCGCTTATTTCTCTACTTTAAACCCTATTCATATCGACTTTACCTTCATAGGCGATGATTCAAAAATCGAATATTATATGTCGTCAACCCTTTATAGGATTATCCAGGAGGCTTTGTCAAATGTTAAGAAACATGCAGAAGCGCATCATGTTAAAGTTCATTTGATGCAATCAAAAGAACTGATTACACTTGATGTGATTGACGATGGTGTAGGGTTTGTTGTAGAAGACCTGAAAGCCCGGAAGTTTGACAAGCTGAAAGGCGGCTTCGGCCTTGAGGGTATCTGTGAGCGTGTAGAACTCGTCAGAGGAAGTACCACCATAGACTCAGCACCCGAAAAAGGTACACGCCTGCACATCCAAATACCTATTCTCTGAACCACCAGTAAAAGTAAACCAGGTGCTTTTGTTCATTAAAGTTTTTATTTATTCCTGCAGCAGCGGTATATGCGCCAGACAGTTTTCTATAGCAGCCTTTGTAGGAAGAGCCGGAATGGCGCCTCTGGCAGTCGTCGTCAAAGAGCCGGAGGCATTGGCAAAGGCCAGCATATCCTTTAAGACTTCATCGCTTAACGTTTTCACATCCCCGTTTCGAATCAAATATTGGTATAAAAAGGCTCCCCAAAAAGCATCTCCCGCACCCGTGGTATCTTCAACCGGAACATCATAAGTGGGTGCATGAAAGCTCTTATCGTTAGTCAAGAGGCAACACCCTTTGGACCCCAGTGTTACCATTAAAAGCTTAAATGGATACTGCGCCATCAGGCTGCGCGCCCCTTGTTCCAAGGAGGTGTCATGGGTCAAAAAGAAGAGCTCTTCCTCTGATATTTTGACCAGATCTGCAAACTGAAAGCCTTGGGAGATATAGTGGTGGGCCTCTTCCGGACTCTTCCAAAGGGAAAGCCTTAAATTAGGGTCATAGGAAACCAGACATTTTTTCTCCTTTGCATAGGCCGCGGCGCGTAGGGTTGCGGTTCTTGCAGGCTCAGCCGTCATGGAGACAGAACCAAAATGGAATACCCGGCTCTTTTCAATGGCTGTATAATCCAATTCACATTCTTCCAGCATGATATCGGAGGTGGCGTTTCGGTAAAATGAAAAGTTGCGATCACCTTTTGCATCTAGCGAAACCATGGCCAGGGTGGTGGGGTGCTGGGAGGAAAGCACAACCTGCTCTGTTGAAATACCCGCACGCTTCAGCACCTCTAAAAGAAATTTTCCCAAAACATCAGTACTGAGCTTTCCCATATAGCCAGCTTTAAGTCCAAGCTTGGCCACGCAGGCCAAAACATTGACCGGCGCTCCACCTGGCTTTCCTTCAAAGGAAACCTCATCGGCGCTTGGGGAATCCACAATCACATCAAGCAGACATTCACCTAAACCTATAATGTCATATAAATACACCCTGTCCATCCTGTTTCTGCTCCTTCTTAAGTTTGAGTAAATGACCTCATTCATTAGTAAATTCTTACTTCAAAAATCCTTGCATCCTCTGCACCATTGGTAGCGGTAACACTAATCAGAACTTGGTCAGTTACCACAGTTTCAGGTAAATCAATGACATTCAGCCTCTGATAATTACCACACACCTGATGCTGCCAAACGATGGCTCCTTCTTTCTTTAAGGTGATCTGGTAATCCTTAACCAGCTCTTTATCCACACCCTTGGGCTCTTTTTCTATAAAGGCCTTGGACAAGGAGATGCAGCGTTCTTCCGATAAGTTCGGATCAAAGGTGATACGGATTTGTGAGAGCTCTGCCGCCTTATTTAAATCTAATGACAGTATCTCCCCCTCTTGGTCAATACCGTTGGAGCACCAAAGATTCATGGTCTCACCTTCATTTCGGGTAATGCCATTTATAACCTTAACAGCCTCGCAGCCCTTCTTTTCAGAGGTAGCAGAAACCTTGGCCCTACGAGCTAAATCCTTGTCATCCTCATTTTTTAGGCCGAGAATGTAACAGTCATTTTTAAGAAGCTCTTGACGTAAAGCCTGAATATGCTTGCCCCCAAATTCTTTTGGTGTGCACCCAGCTTTGACAGCCATTGCTGCCGCTATTCCGGCCGCTTCCCCACCAACGGCGCAGGTTCCCATTACCCGGGTGGAGCCCATGGCCAGCTTTGAAGCACTGATATTTCTACCGGCCATCATTAAGTTGCTAATATTCTTAGAGCAGAAACAGCCATAAGGAATGGAATAGAGACCATCAAAGCTTCTAACCATTGAAGGAATTTCGCCCTTTGCAGCAAACCCACCGGCTATATGCTCATCCATAGGCCAACCGCCATAAGCAACGCCATCCTCATGAATACGGTTCTCGAGAATATCACTTTCAGTCAGAACATAATGTCCCATCAGCCTGCGGCTTTCTCTTGTACCGGGGAAGGTGCCTACCCAAATGAGCTCATAATTTTCCGCGCCGTGGTGGTCTCCGCCATTTTTAATATGATCCCAAACCCCATAAACGGTCTTATATAGCTCATATCTGATGTCTTCCGCAGATTTGATGATATCGTCCCAGTCACCGCCTAATTCTATCCACCAGTAACCGGACTGAACATCATACTTTTCGACCAGCTTATCAGTATAATTCTCATAATCATCGTCTTCATTTAAAACAATAACATCGTCTGCATCATGGTAAACGACAATATCCCCATGGTAGCGATGGGCAAAAAAGCTTTCATCAAAGGAATAGGCCCAAGAGGGTTTTACAAACTTAACAGGACTTCCGGTATCCCGGGCACAAAAATAAATGGTATTACCCATGGTTTTGCCATCAGGCTTTTCGGGAGCAGCCTTTTCAGAAAACTCCTCCTTGCCCTCACGGCCAATTTTGTACTCGGCTCCTCCAAAATATCCCAGAGTGCCATGACCTGTTGCGTCGATATAAATTTCTGCAGTCATTTCAAACCGCGATTCAGTCGTCATTTGGTAACACTGGATAGCTTGTATTTTAGATCCATCAGAAATAACCCTATCCATGGTTGTATTCATATAGCTATCAAGGTTTGGACACTCCTTAACCTTCGACCAAAGTACCCCATCCCATATGGAATAGTTATAGCTATCATTCAAGTATTTATTTTCCAGTTGAAGCTCCATCAATATGCCTGTTTCAGCTGCATTTTTCTTTCCCCAGTGGCAGGAAGCCCCTGAGATATGCATTCTTGTTTCAGAGCTGGCATTTCCACCGTAGACGCTGCGGTCTTGGATAAGAGCGGTTTTTGCACCCTGTCTTGCAGAGGCTATTGCGGCACATACGCCGCTCATACCACCGCCGACAACAATAACGTCATAGTGCTTATGTACAGGGGGATTCTGTGAACTAATCGGGATTTCATGAATATAATTTTTCATTATTGTACTCCTCGCTTGTAGTTTTTTCTACATAGTAAAGTTCTGCTTCAGCTTGTCCTTGTAAAGCCAGTTTTATTGGCTAAAGGATTGGTTATGCTTGGACATCAATCATGACCTTCATGCAGCGCTCTCTGTTTTGATCAATATAATCATAGGCCTCTTTATATTCCCGAAATGCAAAATGTCGGGTGACCAACGGAGACAGTGCTACTTTTTTATCCTTTACTAAAGCGATCGCATCGATATAATCTTCCCTGCGATACATCATTGAGGTATTGAGATCCAGCTCATGGTCATTAAGTACGGCCAAATCAATGGATGCTAATTTTGCGAATACCGCAACAAGGATAATAGCACTTCCCTTTCTGGCATACTTGATGGCTTGTCCCATGGAGATATCATTACCGGCACAGTCATAGATGATATCCGCCTTGTCCTTACCAAAAGCATCATAAATCGCGCTTCCTAAATCGTTTTGGGCTGTATTAACCCCAAGCTCAAGGCCACATTCGGCCGCCTTATTTAAGCGCCAATCACTGATATCCGTTACCATGACCTGCTCTGCTCCCATGCCTTTTGCTGTCTGGGCTACCAAAATGCCTATGGGGCCTGCGCCTAGTACAATCACTTTCTTTCCTTTGATATCACCCGCTTGTTTGATAGCATGAACAGCCACGGCCAAGGGCTCGATCATTGCGCCCTCATCAAAACTCATTTCATCGGGAAGCGCTACCACATCCCCCTGCTCTGCTGCAAAGAATTGGGAAGCCATACCGGTTGTCTGGAAGCCCATTACCTTCAGTTCTTCACACAAATTATACTTACCATGAGTGCAGGGATAGCAAGTGCCGCATACCTTCTGGGGTTGAACGGTCACTTTTTGGCCTACAACAAAGCCCTGAACTTTGCTGCCCATAGCGACGATTTCTGCTGACACTTCATGCCCCTGTGTAATGGGATATGAGGTAAAAGGGTGTTGCCCGTGGTAGACATGAATATCAGAGCCGCATATACCGATTTTAATTATTTTAAGGAGTAGCTGATTGTCTGTAATCTCCTGTACCGGAACTTCTTGAAATTCAATGGTATGAGGAGCTGTCATTATTTGCTTTAACATGTTATAGCCTCCTTGAGATCCATTTTATTCATTTAAATTAAAACTTTTATAAAACGTTTTATTTAAGTATAGTTTTCTCTTTTTCCATTGTCAATATGTGCCCGACTGCTTAGCAAAAGTCGTCACAAATCCATTTCTTTAGCCCTGCACCATATCACAAAGAAAGAAGGAAACGCACTAATTTCTTCATATTAAAAAGCCTGCGGCGGTTAATTCAACTACCACAGGCTCATTTTATGAAACCGGCCCCTTATATCTGATTAATAAAACGCTCAATCAATTCAAGTGCGGCACCAAAGGCTGAAGCCTCCTGCTTATAGTGGCATATTCTCAGGTAGGTAATCCCCTTCTGGTCCTCAAAGGTATCCAAAGCCCCCACCTTTGCTCTTAATTCGGCAAGATAGGGCTCAAGATAGGCTCCAACATACCCACCCAATACCACATCACAGTCAAAGGCCATCCGCAGATTAATAACACCCGCAGCTAGAGACTCCAAATAGTCCTTCCATATCTTCACATGCTTTGGTTCTCCTTGCTGTAGCATCTGAAAAAAGCGGGCTAAGTTGCCGTCACAAACAGAAGAGAGAAGCAGTGCTGAACAATAGGAGTCAAAACATCCCTGTTGGCCGCAATAGCACTTTTTCCCTTTTGGTACAAGACGCATATGACCGAATTCACCACTTCTTTGGTTTTTCCCCTCATACAGCAAGCCATCAATAAAGACTGCACCGCCGACACTATTGCTTAACGATAGGTAGACCATGGTGCTATCCGGCGCCATACAATGGCGCTCTGCCAGACCCGCGGCATTAGCATCATTGAGAAAGCTGGCAGGCCAAGGAATATATTGCGTCAGCACAGAACAATGGAGATCCCGAATACCCAATGCATGGGAATAAGTGATCACTTTTTTCTTTTCATCTAAAATACCCGGAATGGATATCCCCACGCCCGCTAAACGCTCCTCCAGATTTTCCTGGTCAGCCACAAGCTCCCTGACCAGCTCTCCCAGCTTTACATAATAATCCTCATTCGGTACAAAGGACATGCGAATGCGCTTATTTACCAGAATTTCTCCAATCAAATTAATGAGAACCAAGCCAATATGATTTCGTGTGATTTCCATACCAATGGCAATCTTGGCGCTTGGACGACTTGTTATGATCGTCGCTTTTCTGCCGCCTGTTGAACCATATTGGCCCGTCTCCTGCAAATATCCGCTTTCCTGAAGCTCCTTAACGTTTTGTAAGACCGTCGGCATACTCATGTGCAAGGCATGGGCGATTTCCTGACGGGATGTCTCCTTCTGCTGGCATATATAGCTGAAAACCTTTCGTTTGTTAACTCTTTTAACCTCAACACTGGTTGCTTTTTGCTGCTCCATAACCATCCTCTTTGATAAAAGTCTTTATATTAGTTTATCTATCTTTATGGACTACCGCAAGAAAATTGTGCTTTCGCGCCTTTTCCCTCGGATATAAAAAGGATTTTTATATCCCTTTGGCAACTCTGGTGTGTACGCACTTCAAGATAAATTGTCCTCCGGTAAAAATAGCGTGAAACAAACCGTAAAAGGTCTGTTCCTTCATGATTATGGTATAATATTACTATTGCGCTTTAACGCAATAGAATAAAAAGGGAGATGAACAGATGAATACCCGATTAACCAGAGAGGATGCGTGGGACCTTCTTTCCCAATATAACAAGGAGCCTTTCCACTTAAAGCATGCACAAATCGTCGAGGGGGTTATGAGATACTTTGCCCGCGAGCTCGGATATGCTCATGAGGAGGATTTCTGGGGTATTGTCGGTCTTTTGCATGACTTGGATTTTGGACAATATCCGGACGAGCACTGTATAAAACAGCAGGAGCTCATGCGTGAGCATGGCCTGGAAGAAGAAATTATCCGTGCCACCGCTAGCCATGGCTATGGCATTACTGTTGACATAGAACCTCATCATACAATGGAAAAAGTACTCTATGCGGTGGATGAGCTTACAGGCCTTATTGGTGCGGTTGCCCTTATGCGCCCGTCAAAAAGCGTTCAAGATCTAGAGCTCAAGTCGGTCAAGAAAAAATACAAAACTCCAAGCTTTGCAGCAGGCTGTTCCCGTGAGGTCATTGAACGAGGCGCGCAAATGCTTGGTTGGGACCTTGACGATTTAATCAGTAAGACTATTTTGGCCATGAGAGAAAATCCGGACAATTGAAACGATCTCGATTGGGGGAGCCTTCCAAAGCGGGGCTCACCCTTGATAAACAATGCTACCAACAACAGTAAAAGAGGAAAGGTGAACACCATGAAGCAATATCAAGTGATCAAAACGACAGAACACGGTGTAAAGGATGGTTCAGCATGGGAAAAGGCACCTGTAGCCGCTATTGACATCTATCCCTGGGGTGGGAAGTATCAACCCAAAGCAGAAGCCCAATTGGTATACACCCCCGATGCCTTTCATTTGAAGCTGATGGCAATTGAACCAGCTATGAATATGCGTTCTGAAGCACGGGGTATCTCTCCGAATGTTTATCAAGATAGCTGTTTAGAGTTTTTTTTCATGCCGTCTCCTGATCGTGATGAGCGATATGTGAATTTGGAATTTAATCCCGGAGGGGCCCTTTATGTGGGTCTTGGAACCAAAAGATCGGACAATCGGCTATTGACCGAACAGGATATCTCTGTTTTTGACATTGCGCCCTTTATAAATGAAACTGAGGATGGAAATAGGCTATGGGGCCTCTGTGCCAAAATACCTTTTTCCTTCCTGGAAGCCCATCACTTCCCTATAGCTTTCCAGTCAGGGTATTGCATGAGGGGTAACTTTTATAAATGCGGGGACTTGACGCCGGTCCCTCATTATAGCGCGTGGAGCCCTATAAGCTGGCCCAACCCCGACTTTCACCGTCCTGAATTTTTTAGTGATTTAGTCCTCCTATAAAAGCCCTGTTGTTGTATTTAGACAGAGGCCTGAGCTTAACAAGTGATAAATCTAAATCTAATTCATTATAATATGCAAAGGGGGCTGCCTAAAGAGATGGTCGCCCCATTCGCTAAAGACTTGACTCATTCCTCTAGAAAAAAATCTAAAAAATTTCCATTATGTATAGCCGGGTTTATATATTTTTGCTATAATAAAGAACACACATGCCGTTATCCCCTGACGACATGTTTGCACCTTAACAATTTAATGAAAGGCTGGTGGAATTAATAAAAATATCCATATATTTTTTCATGCTGGCGGGAACCTTGGTGTTATTAGTGTTTGGCTTACTGCTCACTGATCTTCCGCTTCTTATGGATGGTTTTAAAAAAATCCTTTTTTCCGGGGACATTCTCATCACAGATTATATGGAAATTGCAGGTATGGGTCCTGCATTTATAAACTCAGCCCTTGTTTTACTTTTTACAATTGGTCTTCTATACATAAACAAGGTTGATGCAAATGGCTATACCATAGCTGTTGCAAGCTTAATGGGTGGCTTTTCACTCTTCGGCAAGAACATTTTCAATATTTGGTTTATATTACTGGGTTCGTACCTTTATTCCAAGGTTATCAAAATACCTTTCTCAAAAATTCTCCCCTCAGGACTTTTAGCAACCGCGTTAAGTCCCATTATCACCGTGGTTTTTTTCAGAGATGGTATACGTCCTCACAATGTGTTTATGGCCATACTTGTAGGTGTTTTTATTGGATTTGTCATTAAGCCTTTGTCCGAATTTACCAATCAAATCCACAAGGGCTATATTCTTTATAATGTTGGATTTGCCTGCGGTCTCTTGGCTCTCGTGATTGTACCTGTTATGAAATCTTACGGTATTAGCTTGGATGTCGTTTCATTCTGGTCAACTGGCAACAATAGGCTTTTTGCATCTGTTCTTTTTTCAGGATGTTTTTTATTGATTGTCTTAAGCTTTATCGGAGATCGTCATGTATTAAAGCGCTACTTATTGCTTTTAAAGGATTCCGGGAAAGCTCCCTGTGATTTTATCAAGCTTTATGGTAAGGCCCCTGTTCTTCTAAATATGGGCCTGAACGGAATTATTTCAACCGCATATATTCTTATAATTGGCGGAGATCTCAATGGCCCCACGATCGGTGGTATTTTTTCAATCATGGGTTTTAGTGCTTATGGCAAGCACCCTGTAAACATGCTCCCCATTATTTTGGGGGTAGTATTGGGAGGAATAACCAAGCAATGGACGCTGACCGATCCTTCCATCCAAATGGCCGCTCTATTTTCTACAACCCTTGTCCCCTTGGCAGGTGCCTTTGGACCTGTCATAGGCATTATAGCCGGTTTTATTCATTCATCGGTTGTCCTGCATGCCGGAGGTGGCTATAGTGGGATGAACCTGTACAATAACGGCTATGCCGGTGGAATTGTTTTTCTGGTTTTATTTCCGCTCATTCAAATTTTCTGGAAAAAGAAGAGTACCAACAATCATGAAGAATTAACATGATCGGAATAGCTTATCACTAGATCATTCTTGGAATTAGACCAGCTATATGATATGGAAGCTCTTCATCAAGTACAGTCCAATGAATAGGGTAACGCTTGAAAAAATTGTAGTATACATGACCAGGAGCCCTGCCAAATGATCGTCGCTTTTCATGACCTTTGCCATGACGAAGGAGGAAACAGCCGTGGATGAACTAAAAATAAAGTAGAGGGCCCCCATCTCATAGGAAGAAAAGTCAAAGAAAAGTAAAGCGGGTATAATTGCCAGCAATGGGCTGAATACAAGCTTTAGAATACTGCCCGATAAAATCAAACGCGTCTTTGAAACCAGACTATTTAATTCTAATTGACCTCCCAAAGCAATAAGGGCCAGAGGAGTTGCCATAGAGGCTAGGTCATCAATAACCTGGGATAGAAATGGCGGAAATTCAATACCCAAAAGGGATACAGCGACACCTGCAAAGGCACCTTTTACAATGGGGTTTCTTATGACCTCAGGTAAAACGCTGCGTATGCTCACTTTTTTATTCTCCGGTGAGCAGGCTGTGAGAAAAATGAGGGACATAATATTAAAAACAACCGCTGTAAAAGGAAGCAGTGTAATGGTGGACAAGCTTCCGGCTTCACCAAACACATTAACGGAAAGAGAAACGCCCATTAATACGCTATTACTGCGATAACATCCTTGAAGAAAAGCACCGCAGGTCCGCTTGTCTTTAATAAAAGGTGTGGCCATAAGCCAAAGCAAAATGCCCAAAACCACACAAATAAAAACACCATAACCGATAAATACCGGATTAAGGTTTGATGTAATGTCAATCTGATAAATCTGTCGAAACATGACCAAAGGAAAGAGATAATGGAATACAAAATTACTGGATGTATCCATAAACTGCTGATCAATGACCTTTTTTCGTTTCAGAAAAAAGCCCAATACAATCATGATAAAAAGCGGTGCAATCGCACTAAAGGCAAAAATAATATTCTGCACTATTTGAAGCCCCCCACATAAGATAAGAACCCCACCCGTTAGCGCAATCAAAGATTGCTTACGGGTCCCGGGAACCTTGTTGTATTCACAAAAAAATCCCCAAAAAGGCAACTGCCCTTTTGGGGGATTATATCACAATATAGCATCAACAGACAATCTGAATGGCCCTTTTACTAAAAATTGAGCTAAACACAATATACCGTCATTTCTCTTTATAATGATCACAGGCGTTCACTGCTGATTTCACCCTATTTTCACCCAATACTAGTCTTTCCGGGCTGCAAATATTGACAACTGAATGACTGGTGGCCGCTTTTTCATTAAGCTTCCTGCCTTCTACCTTAAGCTCGATTACACCATGATTTAAGCCACTCTGATATAAATATGATAATTTGTTTCTCATAGCCTATACCTCCAGCTTTATCTCTACCCCATTGTGACCTCAACCCTATGTTCTTTTCCATCAATAAATACAGGAAGAATGTTACCCGATATAGGATGGCCATCCACCATAACGGCTTTAACTCCTTTTTCAACATGGTCAGGATTTGATACCCTAATGATATAGGTTGAACCTCTAAAATGCCGTTTAACCGTATATTCACACCACTCTGACGGGATGCAGGGATTAACGATCAGGCCTTCATAGTCCGGCTGAACACCTAAAATCCACTGGGAGATGGTTGCAAACATCCATGCCGCCGTGCCCGACAACCATGAATTTTTAGCTTCACCGGGTTTTACAGCATCCTTGCCGGCTATCATCTGGGAGTAAACATAAGGCTCCATCTTGTGAATATCACTGATTTCCTCGATATAGGAAGGTGTGATCTTTTTATAGAGCTCAAAAGCTCTATTGCCACGCTGCATTACCGTTTCGGCACAAATAATCCAAGGATTGTTATGACAGAAAATACCGGCGTTTTCCTTGTACCCGGGGGGATAGGAGGTTATTTCACCGATATTTTTGTCATAACGCTTGTATGGAGGGTTGTTTAATACGATACCATACTCGCATTCCAGGCGCTCCTTTACGGCATCCAATGCCTTAATAGCCAGGCCGTTTTCAACTCCGATTCCAGCCATAACACAGATGCCCTGAGGTTCAATAAAAATCTGTGCCTCTTGGTTTTCGTGGCTTCCAATTTTTTCGCCAAAAGCGTTATAGGCCCGTAAGAACCAGTCTCCATCAAAGCCATATTGATAAATAGTTTGCTTCATTTCAGCTATAAGCTTTTCAGCTTTCTGGGCCTCATCATTAAGGCCCTTGTAGCGTAATAAAGCCGAATACTCAGGACCTGTAAACACTAACAGGCCTGCTATAAAAACACTCTCTGCCACTCGCCCGTCTGGGTCCCCATAGGTCTGGAAGGATTCATCGGGGGTTTCGGAGAAGCAGTTGAGATTCAGGCAGTCATTCCAGTCGGCTCGGCCAATAAGGGGCAAACCATGGGGGCCGAGGTTGTTTGGAACATGGTAAAAGGATCGGGTCAGGTGCTCCAATAAGGTGGCCGTATTATTGGGATTTGAGTCAAAGGGCACCATTTCATCTAAAATACTAAAATCACCGGTCTCCTTGATATAGGCGGATGTTCCCAAAATAAGCCAGAGGGGATCGTCGTTAAAGCCGCCGCCAACATCATGATTTCCTTTTTTAGTCAGAGGCTGATATTGGTGATAGCAACCTCCGTCAGGGAACTGGGTGGCTGCAATATCCAAAATCCTCTCCCGTGCACGCTCAGGGATAAGGTGTACAAACCCCAGCAAATCCTGATTAGAATCTCTGAAGCCCATACCCCGTCCGATACCCGATTCAAAGAAAGAGGCGCTTCTGGACATATTGAAGGTGACCATGCATTGATAAGGATTCCAAATATTGACCATGCGGTTCAAGCGATCATCGTTACTTTCTATTCTGTAGATGGAAAGAAGCTCCTCCCAGTATTTCTGAAGCTTTGTAATAGCATTATCAACTTGTTCCGTTGTCTTAAATTGATGCTGCATTTTTATGGCAGGACCTTTATTTATGACATCCAGTGCTTCCCATTTTTCATTGATGGGATTTTCCACATAGCCCAAGACAAAAATAATGGTCCTTTCCTCCCCGGCCACGAGTTTTAAGTCATAAAAGTGAGAGGCCATGGGCTGCCAGCCACTGGCTACAGAGTTTGCCGGTTTACCCTCCATAACAGCCTTTGGACAGTCTAAACCGTTATACAAGCCGATAAAGGATTCCCGGTCGGTGTCAAAGCCATCGATGGGGGTATTGGCCCAATAAAAGGCGTAATGGTTGCGGCGCTCCCTATACTCGGTTTTATGATAAATAGCCGAATCCTCAACTTCCACTTCACCAGTTGAAAAATTGCGCTGGAAGTTGGTCATATCATCATAGGCATTCCATAGACACCATTCTATAAAGGAAAACAGCTTGATATGTTTCTCTTTTTCCGCTTTATTCTTAATCGTGATTTGGTGCACTTCGCCATTAAACCCCAAGGGAATGAATGAGAGTTGGTTGACCGTAACACCATTTCTTTCCCCCATAATCTTGGTATAGCCCAAGCCATGGCGACATTCATAAGCATCCAGCTCACTTTTGACCGGCATCCACCCGGGTGTCCAAACATCTCCGCCGTCGTTTATGTAAAAATATCGGCCCCCGTTATCAACGGGAATATTGTTGTAGCGATAGCGTGTTAACCTTCGTAAACGCGCGTCCCTATAAAAACAATAGCCACCCGAGGTATTTGAAATCAAACCAAAGAAATTTTCATTGCCAAGGTAGTTTATCCAAGGGTAGGGCGTGCGGGGTGTTTGAATAACATATTCCTTGCTGAGGTCATCAAAATAACCAAATTTCATTTCATTTTCCTCCCGGCTTTATTGCTTACGGTTTTTTATTACAAGATTCGCGCTGGATGAATTCCACATCCATCTGATATTGAATAAGTCCCGTGCCCTTGCTCTCAATCATGTCAGAAAGGGTTTGGACCGCTTTTTGCGCCATATGATAAAAAGGAATTCTGACCGTGGTAAGAGCCGGCCGGACCACATTGGCCACTGGAGAATCATCAAAGCCTATAATGGATATATCCTCTGGGACCCGGATACCATGCTGTTTAAAGGTATCCATGGCCACCATGGCCATTTCGTCATTAGCGGCTATAAATGCAGTTGGTAGAGCTCCTGTTTTAATAAGCCTATTGACAGCAGCTTCTGTTTTAGTACGAATAAACCCGCCTTTAAGCCAAAATTGCTTTTTACAAGAAAGCCCATGATGGGCCATTCGCCGCTTAAACTCTTCTTTTCTTACATATCCGGAATATGTGGTATCCCGGCCTTCAATAAATCCAATTTCTGTATGTCCCAAAGATACGAGGCGGTCAACGCAAGCTCTGATACCCATGGCGTCATTGGAGTTAATGACTGCAATTTGTGCATCCTGGGGCATAATGCTTTTAATTTCTTCCGGGTCAAAGTCCACAATGGCAAGGGGATACTTAATCTCGGAAATCATGGACCGCATGACTTGATTACGTTCCGTTCCAATAATGATACCTGCATCAATACGTTTTTGGGAAAAGGTTTGGCGTATGCGCCAGCAATCGGAAGGATCATAAATGGTGTGAACTAAAACATAGTAGCCTTTGTAGTTTCCGGTATCGATGACGGCTTCTACAAAAGGGCCAAAATAACTATTACCGTAGACTCTATGAGGATTATTTTTATCGTATACACTAAACAGGAAAAGCCCTATGGTATCTGTTCCCTTTCCTGCTAACACTCTAGCTGAAATATTGGGCTCAAAGTTGTATTCTTTGATGACCCGCATGACCTTTTCCCGAGTTTCTTCAGGAACATTGGAATAGTTATTGATAACTCTTGATACGGTACTCCGTGACACTCCGGCAATTTTTGCGATTTCTTCACTCTTCATATACTAGTTCCTTATAAACGCGCGTTCATACTATGGGTAAATTATACATGAGACAAATCTAAAAAGCAATCCTATATTTTTTATTCCTGCAAACAGTATGCTCACCTGCTATAACGCTATTGAAACACAATATGGTATAATGATTAAAAATAACCTAATTGATAAGGAGGGCTATCCATGCCTGCAACTGTTCTTTTTGCCCCTGTTGCCTTTTCAAGATACGAAGCATCACAAACTTTACCCGAAAAATTCTCACGCCTATTACAAAAGACCGGACTGGCTGAAAAAGTGAAAGGAAAGTCGGTTGCAATAAAAATGCATGTTGGTGATAATGTCTCTTATTCCACCATCCCTCCGGTCTTTGTCCGCAAGCTGGTTGATTTTGTGCAAAGCAATGGTGGAGATTGCTTTATTACCGACCACTATGTCCATCATCGCCATCCGGAACATCGCGGTTACTCCGAAAGTAATTTGAATTGCCCTATATTGGATGACTGCGGCCATCTAAGCAAGTATTATTATACGAAAACGGTAGATTTCAAAACCTTTAAACATGCAGATGTTGCCGGACTGATTCATGACGCCGATATGATGATTGATTTCTCCCATGTGAAGGGCCATGGCACATGTGGGTTTGGCGGAGCATGCAAGAATATTGCCATGGGATGCGTTACTGACCGTACTCGCAGAGAACTTCATGGACTGGAAGGCGGTCTTGTATGGGATAAAGAAAAGTGCACCCATTGCGGTAAGTGTATAAAGGCCTGCAATCATCACGCCAACAAATTCACCCAGGGCAAAGAGGGCAACTACAGGGTGGACTACCACAATTGCACTCTATGCCAGCACTGTGTCAAGATATGTCCTACCCATGCAATCACCCTGGACTCCCACGATTATACTGATTTTCAGACGGGTATGGCCATATGTACCAAGACCGTAGTCGATACCTTCAAGCCCAATCAGGTGTATTACATAAATGTCCTGACCTCTATAACCGCTATATGTGACTGCTGGGGTTTGACCACACCGTCGCTGGTGCCAGATATCGGGATTATGGCCAGCGAAGATATTGTCGCCATCGAACGTGCCAGCCTTGACGCCATTAAAATTGAAGACTTGATCCCTGTTGGTCTTCCAAAAGGTATGGAACTCTCCGGGGAGGGCCATCTGTTCCAGCAATTACATGGTAAGAACCCCTATATTCAACTGGAGGCTCTTGAGAAGGTGGGTTTGGGAAGTCAAGAGTACACACTGGTTACCGTAAAGTAGCACTATTAATCAACTCGCTAGTGCGTTGTTGAATTTGTTGATTTTAATTCCTCATATTAAGAAATTGGAGGTACATTCCCATAGGAACGTACCTCCATTGCTATCTGTGTAGTATAAATAAAGCTTTAAAAAGCTTCGACACTTTAGACAGAGCCAATATCGATAACCGCTTTCATAATATCGTTAGGATGTTCATCTATGTACTTAAACGCTGTAGAGAAATCATCCAAGCCAAAGCGCTGTGAAATGAACCCATCAGCTTTGACCTTTCCTTCAGCTAAAAAGCGAATAGCATCAGCGAAGTCCTCACGAACATACATCATATGCCCGACCAACGATACCTCTCTTCTTTGAATGCGCGGGATCTCCAACTCCATAGGAGCCTTGTAATTACCCGTTATAACAATTTCAGAGCTAGAGCGGCTCGCATCAAGGGCGGACATAAAGGAGCCTCTTGTAGCAGCAGCGTCAATAATGACATCGGCTTTTCTATCGCCGAAGGCCTGCTTAATAGCCCCATCAAGTCCAATATCCTTTGTATTGATACAATACTCAATACCGCAAGCCTTAGCATAGTCTATTTTACTGTCCAGAAAATCAGTGACCAACACCTTACCTGCCCCCAGAGCCTGAGCGGCTTGAGCCGTCAAGTTACCGATAGTACCTGCTCCGATTACTGCAACATTTGCCCCTTTGTATTGTGAACGCTTAACAGATCCAACGCCAACAGCCAAAGGTTCAACCAGTGTAATCAGATCAAAGTTCATGTCTGCAGGACAAAGATGCAAATAGCTGGGTTCTACTGCCACATATTCGGCAGCAAAGCCATCGGCATGAACGCCCTTGACCTTGAGATTTTCACAGACATTGAATCTGCCAATGGAACAAGGGTAGCATTTGCCGCAAACAATCTGTGGCTCTATCGTCACTCTGTCACCGACCTTAAAATCGGTTACATTCGCACCAACCTTTTCTATAACTGCACCGACCTCATGTCCTGGCACAACCGGATATGTCATGTATTTATGTAATCCATGATACATTTGGATGTCAGAACCACAAATGCCAATGCTGATTATTTTAAGCAGCACCTCATCAGGTGTAAAAGAAGGAATTGACGCTTCTTGAAAGTCAATCGTGTAAGGAGCCGTAAAAACTGTTTTTATCATAAGAGACATCTCATTTCTTTGCAATTGCTCTTTCAACAGCTGCTGCTAAAGCCGCTGCATCCAGACCGTAATTTTGGAGCAGGCTTGAGTATGCGCCACACTCTGCATGTTGATCTTTAAGTCCAATAAACTCTTGTGCAACCTTAGCACCGCCGGAAGCAAGAACCTCAGCAACAGCGCCGCCAAGACCACCAGTAATGCTATGCTCTTCCGCTGTAACGATAGCACCGGTCTTTGCTGCAGAATCAAGGATGAGCTCTCTATCAATAGGTTTAATACAGAACATATCCACTACTCTGATTTCGATGCCTTTTGCTGAAAGAAGCTCTGCAGCTGCAACAGCCTGACCTACCATAACGCCGCAAGCGATAATAGTAGCGTCTTTACCTTCACGAACGATCATACCCTTACCGGCCTCAAATTTCGTATCAGCTGTGTAAACTGTACGAGTAGCATCTCGGGATAAACGAATATACATAGGTGCTTCTACATCAATAGCATGTTTAACCAACCAGTCTGTCTGAAACTCATCGGAAGCAACAAACACCTGAAAATTAGGCAGTGTACGCATAATGGCAATATCTTCAAGAGAATGATGGCTAGGACCGTCATAGGCATCGGAAAGTCCGCCATAAGCACCCATGAATTTAACATTGAGCTTGGAGTAAGAACCATAAGCTCTAGCACCAATTAAACCAATGGAGGTTAGAAATACTGCAAAGGTGTTAACAAAAGGAATTTTTCCGGTTGTAGCAAGACCAGCAGCCATGCTAACCATGTTTGCTTCTGCAATACCTACATTGAAGAATCTTTCGGGGCAAGCTGCACCGAAAACACCTGATTTTGTTGAGCTAGATACGTCGGCATCAAGAACAACGACCTTATCATTTTCCTTACCGTATTTTAAGAGAGAATCTCCGTATACATCTCTAAGACTTCTTCCCATTAATTATCACCTCTTAATTCAGCCATAGCAGCTTTGTATTCTTCATCATTGATGGGTTTTCCGTGCCATGTATTCTTACCTTCCATGAAGGAAACGCCTTTACCTTTAATGGTTTCAGCTATGATAACGGAAGGTTTGCCTTTAACAGCCTTTGCCTGGTCTATGGCGTCACAAAGCTCTGCAACGTCATGTCCATTACAATTGATCACTTCAAAACCGAAGGCCTTGAATTTTGCTTCAACATCACCCAAAGGCATGATATCCTCTGAGGTACCGTCAAGCTGAACATGGTTACGGTCCAAAATAACAACTAAATTGTCTGCCTTAAACTTAGCAGCACTCATCATACCTTCCCAACAGGTTCCCTCATTGATTTCACCATCACCCATAACGGCATAAACAGTGGCATCAATATTAGAAAGCTTAAGACCTAAAGCCATTCCTAAGCTAGCAGATAAACCTATACCCAAAGGACCTGTGGAAAGCTCAACACCAGGAGTGGAAATTGCACAGGGATGGCCTTGTAGTCTGGAATCAAACTGACGAAGGGTTTTCATTTCCTCTACAGGGAAGTAACCTTTCTCAGCTAAAACTCTGTATAGCATTGGAGCAGCATGTCCTTTTGTAAGAACCACACGGTCTCTCTCTGCCCATTTAGGGTTCTTTGGGTCTACCTTTGCTTTTTCAAAATAAAGGGTAGTAAGAATTTCACAAACAGATAGGGATCCACCTGGATGCCCAGTCTGAATGGAATGCAACAGTTCAATCAGATCCACGCGAAATTTATGGCACAGAGCTTCCAGCTCCTGTTTTCTCGATACGGATAAACTCATATTAGACCTCCTCTATTATTGCAACCCTTGATCCCACTTATGTGTGGGATCAAAAGGTTGGCTTCTTAGTCATTACTTTGTGAAGGGATTAGGAAGAATTTACAGCCCTGCTTTTTCTCAAAACGATCAAATGCAGTTTGCCATTCTGTTAATGGCAGCTTGGTATCAGCCAAAGGCTCTAAATTAACTCTACCTTCTCCAAGGAGCTTAAGGGCCATTCTCCAGCTATGGTTTCTTGAACCAAGGGAGCCGGAAAAATGTAATTCCTTGTAACAGACTTTTTCAACGTCAAACTCAACCTTTTTACCCGGCAATCCAATTTGTGTGAAATAGCCGCGCTTTTTGATGAGCTT
>JAEYPI010000239.1 GCA_023410885.1 Bacillota bacterium | reverse complement strand
CATTGCAGCTGAAGGATCGGCGAAGTGTACAGTGTCTGTCTTAACTGCATCAAGCTCTGAACCCATGGTAACTTCCTGGTAACGTACTGTCTTTATCTTGGGGGAACCAAGCAAGAAGCTATCATTTGCTGTATATGTAACAACATTATCCTTGTATTCTTGGAAAGTGTAAGGACCTGCACCTACAGGCTTGGTGTTCTTGGTTTTCAGGAAATCCATGAATTCCTTGCTATCAATTGCAACACCATTCTCATTGAGAGTACCGGTAAATCCTTCTGTGTAATAGTGCATAGGAACAACCGCTATGCCTAACTTGAATATAGCTGTAGGATCGACACCGTCAATAACAACTTTTACGAACTCTCGCTCAACGCCGTCATCACCTTTAACTGTGCCTGTGGTAATACCAGTGATGTTTTTAACGCCACCAGCAACCTTACCTTCTGCACTAATGTATGCAGTCCGGACATAATCTTGAATTGTCAAATCACCGGCTTTTTCATAGTTGATGCCTGCATCGCTCAAATCATAGCCATAGCTTGCTAAGATATTTTCCCAATAAACCTTGGCATCAACAGTATCTTTCGTCAAGTCATACGTTTTACCTGTGGAATCAGTGAATACACCTTTTTCATCAACTTTACCAAATCCCCACATAACCATACCAAATGCAGCTTGCATAGTGGGACTTGCTGTTACCTGCTCAACGGTAAAGGGAGCAAAATTAGTTTCTATTTTGCTAGCATAATTTGCGTTTACATAATCAATGATTTCCTGTGCAAAAGCAGCACCGGCTTCATCAAGATATTTCCAGAAAGTCTCCTGCTGAGCTGTTGTTGCACCAGTCGCAGGATTTATAACCATCTTGCCGTCATCGCCAGTCTTAATGCCTGCCTCAAGAATGGCATCAACCAGCTTAAGGACATCAGCACTGGTTTGTAAGCGGTATTCCTTCATGCCTTGAATATTCATTGTGTAGTATGTAGATGAACCATCATACTTAGGATCAGATAATACATAGATAGAGAAGAGTACGTCTTTCGCTGTGATAGGCTTGCCATCACTGAAAGTCAGCTTGTTCTTAAGAATAAAGGTGTATTCTGTCTTTGATTTATCAGAACTGATTTCCTGCTTGTACTCTAGAGCATAGCTGGGAACATCAATACCGGCCTCAGGAGCACCAGTCTTGTTGTAGAAAAGAAGGCCAATCTGAGTCATGTCTGTAACATCCACATCATAAGCAGATGTTGCAAAGAATGGGCTAAACTTACCGTCCAGAGTACCCGTTTCAATAACGAGAGGACTTGTGGCATTGTTGCCCGACCTAGGTGTAACAGTCGCGTCATACCTGTTTGCTGGAACATCTGCACGAACTTCTACAACTGGTGTAGGAGTGGCTGTCTCACTAGGAGTGGGCGTCTCCTTATTAGTGTTTTGATCATTACAGCCTACCGCTGAGAAAGCAAATAACAATGCTAATACCAGCGCAAGTGTTCGTTTGAAGACTTTGCTCTTCATAAATACTCCTCCAATATTTTATTATTGTGAATCTATTTAAAGCTAAATAGATTTAAACCTTTGTTTTGTGGGGGTTCAAAATAAAATATAGAGTAAAACTAAGAAGCGTTTATACCAGTAACACAGATGCAAATATGGCCTGTTCTGAAGAGTAAAACTAAGAAGCGTATATATCAGTAACACAGATGCAAATATGGCCTGTTCTTAAGAGTAAAACTAAGAAGCGTATATAGCAGTAACACAGATGCAAATATGGCCTGTTCTGAAGAGTAAAACTTCAATGTTAATCTAGGTCATTGTTCTTCATAATCAGCACATAGCCATGTTTTGTGTTAATTATACTGGAACAACTGTCAAATTACAACTATTATTTCTAAATAAATCATATCACTTTAAGCTAGATAACCAAAGCTCTGCATACATCAATGAATTTGAAAGAGAGAATGAGTGTCCATCCATATTTTTACAACGTCATGGTTCTCTTCAAGATGAAATTTTTAATTTCTTTACTTGCATTATGATTGTATAGTAACCCCTTTGAGAGTGGGTCGAGGCTTGTGGTACATTCTCTTAGAATGTACCTCTATTTACGGGTCGAGGCTTGTGGTACATTCTCTTAGAATGTACCTCTACAATTATATTACTATGATAATGGATAATTGATTAGGCTAGCTTGGGAAATAAAAATAGGTTCCTAAATTTGAGCTAGGTTCATTCATTAAGCAGCTCAAGAGTATAGTCCAGTAGACTTGTGTCCCCCCACTGCCCGTGCCCCGGAATGACAATATCAGCATTTTCATATCTTTCCTTGATCATTTCTATGGAAGTGGACCACTCTGCTAAATTAGCCTCAGTAGTATTACCCAAAGAATTCGCACCAATCTCTTTTACTATGCAGCCAGCAAAAAGCGTATTATGCTTTTCTACCCAAACAACCGTATTATCGGGACTATGACCCTCCCCGGGGAAAAAGAGCTCAAATTCGGTATCATCAATATCAAGGACAACAGAATCTCCCTCACTGACTTGATCAGGTACTATAAATCCGTTTTTTTCTGCTGTCTCAGCTACAATCTTTAGACTTGCTATTGAAATATTATTCTCTCGCAAATAGGCAGCGCCCCCCATCCTATCAGAATGGGCATGGGTGACAATAGCCTTGCTGAATCCGACGTTAAAGGCCTCCCGGACAAGATGATCAAGACTTTCCATTTGCTTATTGGTCCAAGGTGTATCTATGAGAACTAAGCTATTATCAGTCACAACTATTAAGCCGTTAGCGGGGACAAGTATACCATTTTCCTCGGAATAGGAGGTATGCACCCATAGGGAGTTAGTAACCTTACTGAGCTCGACAATAGTCTCATTGGTTTCTCCATATTTCAAAAAAGACTCATTAGGCCTTTTAATGGTCTCCTCCTTGGGTGGCTCAACATTCTGTCGACAAGCGGATAACATAATCAAAATTGCCAGTGTAAGACAGAGGGCAGTTATCCTTTGAAATCTTTTCATAGACCGTATTACCTCCAGCATTCCTTTGTGCATTCATATTTTAAGCTTCCTCACCACATCCTGTCAAACCTTTAGCTCCTTTTTTTGTATTTTTCATTCATTACTACCTTAATGTGTATTTACTATTACCCAGTGACCCATCTATCCGTTGATCCGTTGATCCGTTGATCCGTTTGAGACGATCAAACAACTTAAATTGTTAATAGGGCCATTTTCATGGTATACTATTTCTAAATATACCCATAAGGAGCTGATGCATTTGGATAACAATTTTCAGATAATGAAGCCAAGTGATTTGACTGATAATGTTTTCAAGCTTATCGGTCAGGATTGGACGCTTATTACCTCCGGAACAATTGATAGCTTTAATATGATGACGGCAAGCTGGGGTGGTTTGGGTGTCCTCTGGGCAAAGAATGTTTGCTTTATCTTTGTTCGTCCCACCCGTTACACCTATGAATTCCTGGAGAAAAATGAAAACTTCTCACTTTCTTTCTTTTCTGAGGAATGGCGAAATATGCTCAATTTATGCGGAAAAAAATCAGGCAGAGCTATCGACAAGGTAAAAGAAACCGGCCTTAAACCCTTTATTGGTGCCAATAACACCATTGGCTTTGAGCAGGCACGGATGTTTATAGAATGCAGAAAGCTCTATTATCAGGATTTGGACCCCACACAGTTCCTGGATTCCTCTATTGATAAAAACTATCCCAATAAAGATTACCACCGCATGTATGTGGGAGAAATATTGAGCGTTAATATCAAATAGTAGTATCTTTAATGGAATAAAGAGGAGCTTCAAAACAGTTAAGTTGCCAGGATGTTAGCAATACTGTTTGAGCTCCTCTCTTCATTTTAAGATGGGAAATTCTAATGAAACCAACTCTCTTTCCCTACCCACGTTCATAGGACAACTTGTATGAATACAAAGCACAGGCTATTGGCCTGATTTTTAGGGTACATTAATCTCTAGCGAACGAATTAAAACCATTCCCTCCCGGCACAATATGCGCACCGTATAAGCACCGTTGTTTAAAGCTAGTGAGTTGAGTTGTATGATAGGATACTCTTGAGATGAAAACAGCTTCTCATATTTCGAACAAGTGATGCCTACTACACCTTCGTAGTAAGCCTTTATGATTACATCGTATGCTCCGTCGGATTCTATATTAAATTGATACTCTATCCATTCTTCTGGTTGTAGAATCACCACCAATTGTTCTGTATCCGGTTGTTCCTCTCCCCCATAACGGCGATAATCAGGGACACCGATATGCCCATCGACAAATTGGATATTGACAGGATCATTTTCATGAATCTGCGCTCCCTTTGGTCGCGTTTGCTTCACAGAATAAGCGCTATAGCACGTGCTTGGCATCGTTATCGGGGGTACCCTTTTAAGAGCATAAAACACATTCCAATTGATAACCGGGTGCGCAATGGAATCAATCAAACTATCAAAAATAGCCCTAGCCTCTTTCTCATGCAAGGGTTCTCCATGGTCCAGATAGGCTAGTATCCTGTCCCATCCTTGGGGTATGGTAAAGCTAATGGGCGAATTGGTGTTGTCTATTTTCTTATACGTCCAAAAGGACCACGAAATATTCAATTGTTCATAAAGAGGAAAGGCCGAGATATACCAATCCAAATTATTTTCCCCGCCCTCTCCCATAAATAACGGCAGGTTTTGTCGTTCTCTGGTGTCGAGAAACTCTTTCAAGCTTTCCTTATCCGGCGAGCTCCAATATTTATGGAACTGAACCATGATATTGGGGTCGTCAATCATGGAATCCCAATTTCTAAAAATAGAAAAATCAGTGGACCAATGGACACCTTCCAAAATAATGAGATGCTCTTGATCCACTTGCCTGATAGCCCTTATAATGTCCTGATATAAAGGCATAAGTTTATCATAGTATTGATTCCACCACTTTGGTAAAGGCTCATTTAATAAATCATACCCCGCGATAATCGGCTCATGGGCATATCGTTGAGCGATGTCCTTCCATAATGAAATCAACTCATCTTGATAGGTTGATTGAATAAATAATTCCGGCGTATCGTTTTCACTGTCATCGATATTCTGGCCAGTCTGACCACCAGGTGCCCCATGCATATCCAATATGATGTAAACCCCATACTCTCTGCACCATTCCACCAATGCATCAATTAGATGAACAACCTGATGATAATGTCTTGCATTAATGGGTAATCGGACGGAATTAAAGCCTTGTTGTGCAATGAGTGCAATATCTTGCTTAGTAATATACTTTTTATAGTACTCTTCCCAGAAATATTGAGCATACCGGTCTCCACATAAATCTGAAATCAACTTTTCAATGCGGCGCGGTCGGTCACATTTTGTATAAAATTTCCACATATACCCTTCCGGTAAGAGCCAACCGCCTAAACCAAAGCCCCGTAATAAAATAGGCTGGCTGTTAACGAAGAGTTCTTTGTTGTTTGCCTTAATATACCCCATGGCCATTCGTCACCCTTTCAACGCACCGTCTGAAATCCCCTGTATAATATACTTTTGAAAGAATCCATAAAACACAATAACCGGTAACGCTGCCAATATAAGCGCACTCAAAATGGCGGACCAGTCACTGCTGTATTGTCCGAACAAGGTATTGGTAGATAAAAGCAGCGTGTACCTTTTATTGTCCGATACGACAATAAGAGGCAAAAGAAAGTCATTCCAAATCCAAAGCACATTAGTAATGCATACCGTTGAAGTGATGGGCTTTAGAAGAGGAAAAACAATTAAGAAAAAGGTTTGAAAGGAATTACTGCCATCTATGGCTGCCGCTTCTTCCAATTCCAGCGGAATACCTTTAGCAAATCCGTGATAAAGGAAAATACCTGTTCCAACTCCTAATCCGGCATAGACAAAAGACAGGCCGAATAATGAATTCTTAATCCCTAGAATCAAAACCACTTTATAAAGCGGTATCATAATCGAACTAAATGGTATGAGCATTGAAAAGACAAATAGCGAAAAGAAAAGATTGGAGAGCTTTGTCTTGGTCCGGCATAATTTCCATCCTGCCATGGACGAAAACAAAATGATAAAAACCACCGAAGTTCCCGCCAAGAATAGGGTATTTATAAAACTTCGGCCATAGTGAACCTTATCCAATGTATTAACATAATTTTCTATACGTAGTGTTTTAGGCAGGGATAGCACATTGGTTAATAATTCACCATTGGTCTTAAAGGAATTGATGAGAGCCAAAAAAATCGGAAACAATGTATACAACGCAGCTATTACTAGAAGCAATGTGGTCATACCATTGCGTAAACTCTGTTTATCTCTCATAGCTCCTCCTCCCTCTTCTTCATTACCTGAATTTGTATGGCTGTGATAATGAAGATAACAAGGAATAGTACCGTAGACTTCGCTGTTGAATAACCAAAACGTATATTACCTTTAAACGCCTCTTCATAAATATTAAGGGCAACAGATTGTGTGGCTCGACCTGGGCCTCCGCCCGTGAGCGAAAAAACAACGTCAAAGACTTGATAGGACGAATTAAGTGTCCAGAATAGGCAAATGGTTAACGCAGGTCGTATCATAGGGCAAGTAATGTGCCAAAACATTTGCCACGGTTTAGCACCATCCAGTGCTCCTGCTTCTATAAGGCTTTGGGGAATGCCCTGCAAAGCCGCTAAATAAATAATCATCAAGTATCCTACAGAGCCCCATGCTGCAACGATGATGATGGATAAGAAGGCATAGCGGGTATCCCCTACCCACGAATGATCTAAAAAATACCATCCCCAATTATCGGCAAGATAGTACAGGACTTTATGAAAAATAAAACGCCAGATATAGCCCCCAATGACCATGCTAATAATGTTTGGCATATAAAACAGTGTTCGGAATAAGCCTCTGCCTCTGGTCAACGATTCAATAGCCAGGGCCAAAGCTAAGGCAGATAGGTTGGCAACAATAATCATGACCACGACATACTTGGTTGTAAACACCATTGAATTTAGAAAATACTCATCTAAAAAGACCTCTGCAAAATTAGATAATCCAATAAAATTGTATGATTTATTGATGCCATTCCAATCGGTCATGGCATAGAATAGGCCTGAAAAAGCGGGAAAGAGTTTGAACACAGCATATACCAGAAATGCCGGAAGGACATAGAGTATCAAGCTCAGATTTTGTTTGCGCTCGCTGTACAGAGTGAACACCTCGCTTTAAAAAAGGCGGGCATAAGCCCGCCTGTTGTGCATTTTAGGCATTTGCTTCGCTTATTTTGCCAGTTTGTTAGCATCCTTGAATGCTTTGTCCAGTCTGGATATGATGGTTTCAACAGTTATTGAGCCGGTATAATACTCTTGCAGCAATTTACCTTGTTCATCAGTAACAGCTGATGGGATAACCAGATCCTGGTAGGCACGCCCATCTCTCACATAAGCTGATGCGTCTTTAACCCAGCTTTTGACTTCATAATTATGGCAAGTTGCCAAAGGATTGAATCCGCAAGCCTGGAACAATTCTGCGGAATCCTTGTCATCCAGAACATAATTTGCAAATTTTAAAGCTATTTCCTTTTCGCTGCTTTCAGGATATACGCCTAATACCGTAGAGGTGGAAAGATTAACCAATGTACATTTAGCATTATTATTAACAGGAAGAGCCATAACCCCTAATTCCATATTGGGATTGGTTGTCATAATGGTGTTGGAGGCCCAAGTTCCCTGGACAAACATGGCGGCTTTGCCGTTGGCGAATTCAGCGGCACCAACCTCTGACCCCTGTTCCATAGCTCTTTCCGTACCATTCTGCATAATCAGGGTTATGACATCAAAGATGTCTTTCATTTCCTCATAGGAGCCCTGATCCTTATACATGCGATCCAGCCAATCCGGCACATCCCCGGTAACTTTTCCACCTAAGGTAAGCGCTGTCATAAGCTGTGGTACCCATTGTTCCTGATAAGCGAGCATGAAGGGTGTATAGCCCTTATCTTTCAGCTTTTTTACCACATCTTTTAATTCATCCAAAGTGTCAGGAGGGGTAACACCTGCATCTGCAAATATCTTTTTATTATAAAGAACACCCCAGGCCTGACTTTCAAGAGGTACGGCCATCAATTTTTTTTCTACCGATACAGTGTTTCTTACATTTTCGAATATCTTACCGGCTAATGCTTGATCCGACAAATCGGTCAGGTTGCCTGCCTTTGTATACACCCCAATATTATTACTATGTATGGTGTATAAATCCGGGGCATCATCCCCTGTCAAACGAGCCTGTAAAACACTATCGTATTGTTCGGAACTGGGCATTTCCATATTGATTTTTAACTTGATATTGTCCTCAGCCAGAATTTTTGCTTCAAATTGGCGACAATATTTCTCCCAATGCTCAAGATACTGAGGGAAGCTCATCATAATATTAAGTTCCGCTTCACGAGGTTGCTTTTCGTCATTACCTTTAGAATTGTCTACTGTTGCGTTTCCGCAGGCTGCCATGCTAATCATAAGGCAAAGAGCACAGATCAAGGCTAATACTTTCTTCATGAACAAAAATCCTCCTCTTAATCGTATCGTGGCAATGTCACCTTCTTCTTTCCAAACGTGCTATAGTGATTTTAACATTGCCTTAATGCTAGGATATCGAATTTTTATCAGTAAAGCATTATTGAACGACAGCATGATTTATTGTCAAAATTTAATCTGATCCATCATCGACCCTGGTGTAATATTAAAGTATTTTTTAAATACTTTATAAAAATGTGCTTGATCTGCGTATCCAATTAACTCGGCAACTTCTTTAATAGGAACTTTATGTGTCAGCAATAATTCTTTGGCTTTTTCCATTTTTAGTTGGGTGACATAATCCGAAAAGCTTATACCTATTTCCTGCTTGAATATTTTACTTAAATATTCCTTGCTCACATAAAAACGAAGGGCTGTTTCCTCTAAGGTAATGCCATTTAAAAAGTTGCAGTCCGCATATTGTTTGACTTGGGCAACATTAATTCTATTTTTGGACTTGGTCAATTGGATTATTTTTTTTTGCGCCTGCATAAAGAGATTTTGGATATATTGAAACATTTCCAGCGTTGAAACCACATTACTAAAAACAAAGGACAGGGGCTTGTTATCAAAAATTTGCTCCAAGCTATATCCTCTTTCATCGATATAGTTCTGCAAGCATTGGTGAAAATCAAAATAAATACAGATAATCGTACTTTTGGTCACTGAATGGTTGTCCTGCTTGCCTATGAACGCCATAAGCTTCTGGAAATTGTCATATAGAACAGCAGTATCATCAGAATGCAAAGAAAAAGCAATGGCATTTCGCCATTTTTTGTAGCCTTCAATCCAAGCCACGTTCATAAATCCTTGCAAGTCCAAAACTTGCTGTGGCTCAATTTTTTGTTGCGCGTTTAACTCATCCACACAACGTTTTAATCGATTATTAAGCTCATCGCGCTTGATGGGTTTTAATAAATAATCGCTGGCTTCCAGCTTAATGGCATTATGTATATAGGTAAATTCGTCAAATCCACTTACAAAGATGACTTTTGCTCTATTCCCACTTTCCCTCAGTGTTCTGACTAAGTCTAACCCGCTCATACAGGGCATTTTAACATCAGTAATGATAATGTTGGGATTTAGGCAGGTAATAAGCTCAAGTCCATACTCGCCATCCGATGCTTCGGCAATGATTTCAATCCCAAGCTCGTCCCACTTTCCAAGCCCCTTGACCACATCCCTCGTCCATATTTCATCATCAATGACTATCGCCGTATACTTCATGAATCCTCCTCCAACATTAACCTAGTAACGATGGTGATTGTTGTGCCTTGCCCAAGACAACTCTCTATATGAAGGCCATATCTAGTCCCATACCTTAATCTAATACGCGAGTTCACATTATTAAGACCAATATGGGATGAAGAGCTCATAGCCGTAGAACTTCCCGAATCCAGTTGTTTTCTAATCTCCTCAAGCTTTTCCGGTGTGATGCCTATACCATTATCAGAAATTGAAATTAGCAGATCTGTTGGTTCTTCCCCCTGTTTTACATTGAGCCGAATAAGCCATTCTCCTTCCTTTTGTACCAAAGCATGCTCAAAGCTGTTTTCTAAAAGAGGCTGTAATATTAATTTTGGAATATAGGCTCTTAAATACTTGTCCGGAATACTCATAACAAATTGAATACGGTTATTAAATCGTTGATTTTGTATGGATAGATAGTCTTTTAAATATTCTATCTCCTGGCTTAAGGTAACCATCTCCTGCGAAAAATTAAAGGAATACCTCATAATATCACTTAAGGAGGTGACCACGGGATAAATATCATCCAACTGGCCCTTAATGGCCATTCCACCTATGACTTGAAGTGTATTGTGCATAAAGTGAGGATTGATTTGTGCCTGTAAGGCCCTTATCTGAGCATTTCGTTTTTCCAACTTAATTTGGTATTCATTTGCGATAAGCTCTTTATTTCGGTGTATCATGATATTGAAGCTCTCTTGTAGATACCCTATTTCATCATTACGATCAATCATCTTGGATTCATTAAAATCCTGAATATTTGTAACCTGCATTTGCTTGCTTAATTTCACAATGGGCTTGCTGATAATGCGTGAAAAGATGCTGGATAACACAATAGCCGATAGAATTCCAAAAAAGATAATAACGACACCAATGGTACTGGTTTTTCTAAGTGGCTGAATAAGAATTCTATTTGGAACGGAATAAATAACCCGTAATTTACCTCCAGAAATCGACTCGTAAAAATAAAAATTATTTTTTAATAAGGTGGTTCTTTCTTTTGACGCTTCAAATTGTGCTACTTGTTCCATAATCACCATATGGTCAGCACTTGGAGATGTGCCGATACTTTCAACAAGTATTTTATTTTCGTCATTGCAAAGTAGCGCAATCTCATCACTACTGCTCTTGACCTTTTCTAAAATAGTGCTCATAGCTGTAGCGCGCAGACGAATTAAAATGACTGCTACACCTTTCCCTGAAATAAAATCATTCAATTGGTGTTTGATTAAAATATTTTGTCCGTCTTCTTCAAAAACCACATTGGTTTGTGACTCTGGGCTACGCCCCTCCCAAATGTTTTCATCAGGGGAGCGTTTCACACCATGAAAACTGGCTCGTGTTGAAACAAACCCATCATGGGTGTGCAAACTATAAACCTCAATGGATTGAATGTTAACATCCATACTAAGGGTTGTTTCAAAGCTCTTTCGCATTCTGGACTGATCGATATGATTCATCTCACCATTAATGGCCCAGGAAACAATACTGGAGCGTAAATCCTTATTTACCTCGTATTCATAAAATTGTTCGGTATAGGAACTGACCATTAGTGATAATCGATCGTTCAGCCAATCCATACTCATAGTACGGCTATCTATAAGCTGCTCATACATGGATGAATAGGTTATATTTAAAGAAAAATAAGCGAACAGGAAAATGGGAAACATTGAACCAAGCATCATAACCAAAAATATTTTTCTCCGAATGGAAAAAGTTTTTGTCAACGTTGCCACCTCCATTGCTAATCATATTATAACATCAAAGGTTTATTTTTCCTAATCTCTTCTTTTAGTATCTATTTAATGAGTATCATTGTATTTTTTTAATTTCAATTGCCATGAGAGACTATGCCATGTTATCGTTTGTGTTCTGGAATTATGAATAAACAATCCTTTTCCTTTCTATTTGACAATGAAAAAGTAACAGAAAAATATATACTTTAATTGTCAAAATAACTTTGAGGAGGTATGGCCCATGAAAAAGTTCTTAATCTTCATGCAGTGTATTTGCCTGATACTAGCGACTTCCATTGTATCGCCCTCTCTTTCAAACGCCGCTGAACCGCTAACCCTGTTGCGAACAAACGGGAACAAGATTGTAAATGCCAACGGTCAACAGATTACTTTAAGGGGAACCAACCTCGGAGGATGGCTGATGCAAGAGGGTTGGCTATCTCCACTTGGTTCGGGCGAAATCGATCCTAAATTTATTACGTCCATAACGGCCACGACGACAAATGGTAATCAAGTGGCTCAAAATGCCATTGATACCTATACCACAAACGGCTTGGTACTAAGTAATACCAATACATACTGGCAGTCAGCATATGCGCAGAATGCGGATAATATGGAGCTAAAAATTGAATTTAATCGAGCCCGCACCTTTAATCGCATTGTGGTTGAGACAGATCCTGCCCACACTGGTGATTATCTTCGTGGAGCAAGCATTTGGGTAAGCACCAATGGAATCTCTGATTGGCATCAGTTGACGGGTTTGAAAATCGACGAATCACAAAAGAATAACGGTATCATCACTATAGATACCGGTGAGCATACTGAAAAGATTATTGCTATACGTCCCGGACGGGCTTCAGAGAATGGACAATATTGGTCCGTAGGGCATATCAGTATTTGTATGTCCGATGAATATACCGTGCGAAACAGTCTTATTAGACGATTTGGAGAAACAACAACTAATCAATTGATTGCTACCTTCCAAAACAATTGGATTACACAGCAGGATATACAGAACATTGCAAATATGAATATGAATCTCGTTCGAGTCCCCGTATACTGGATGAATTTTGCCTATGCGGACGGAACCATAAGGAATGATGCTAACAGCGGATTTGCCAAACTGGATTGGCTCATAGAACAGTGTCGCTCTCGTGGTATTTATGTACTGATTGATTTTCACGGCGCACCCGGCGGATCAAATGGATGGGCAAGCAGCGGGCAAGCCGGACCTATTCCAACAGAACTCTTTTCTGGAAACGCGGCCACTGTAGAATGGAACAGACGTGTAACCCTAGACATATGGAAAGCCATTGCCCAACGCTATAAAAACGAACCCGTTGTAGCTGCGTATGGCCTCCTTAATGAACCTGTTTTAACATTTTCAGGCGATGCCCACTTAGAAGGAACAAAGTATTGGTTTTATAATGAAATCTACAAAGCCGTTCGAGCCATTGACAACAATCATATTGTCGTCTTTGAAGAATTCGGAGACTGGAGTATTGCTCAAAACCGGCCCGAACGTGCTACGTGGACCAACTATATGTTTGAAAAGCATCCCTATGATATGAACAATGCTTCAAAATGGGATGCTCAGAAGAATTTAGCTGATAGTCAAGTTTCCATTCTTAGCAATATCCAGAGCAGTTGGAACATCCCTTTACTCGTTGGAGAATTTTGTCTCTACTATTTTAATGATATTTGGGACGATTTCTTGTCGAACTTAAACGGCGCGAAAATTTCCTGGACCAATTGGACCTACAAGGTGAGAGGCACCAAATACGAGAGTGGTGGTGGCAATTGGGGATATTATAATACTTACACTGGTCAGGAACCCGATATTTTGCACCATTCGGCTGCAACCATCAACTCCATTTGGAATAATGTCCATACAGTTAACTATTTTTCTGTGAACCAACCCCTCATCAATATTGTCTCCCAACGTGCCAACGGAAGTCAAAATCATCCCTATGTTGCTTTAAACCGTTCCGGGTGGTCTGTTTCCGCCAGCCATACATCTACTAATCCCAACAATCCTGCTGTCAACATGATAGATGGTAACGAAAGCACTCGCTGGAGTACCGGTGTCGGTCAAGCATCCGGTCAAAGGATAGTTATTAATATGGGACAACGTGAAAATTTCGATAAAATAGAGCTTATCGCAGGCGGTGATTATGATTATCCTTGTGCCTATAAAGTACAAATTTCATCCGATGGGGTTAATTTTACGGATATTACACTCAACAACGTGGATATTGGGTTCGGCAGGAAAATGGTTTTACTTCCTTCCACCCCTCAAACAGCACAATATGTCAGTATTCAATTGACCGGAAGTAATCCCAGCTATTGGTGGTCCATCAGTGAGATTAATATTCTTTGGAGAAATGTGAATTAGTTTGTATACAGATGACGACAGCAATCGAGTAGGAGGCTGACCCTTAGTGGGTCAGACTCCTACCTAATTCATACACTTCAAACATCTTTTGCTTTCTTTCCAGCATTTCATCTATGCGGTCGATATATTGGGTGACTTCTTTGACATTATAGCTGCGCTCAAGACTTTTCTTTTCAGGAAATACAAATTTAGAAGCTGAGCCTGCACCCAGCGCGATAACGGTTTGCTTTTCCTCCATGGTATGAATATTATAAAGGCATTCAAAGCCCGGTTTTGCATAGCCCGTGTTTTCAAGATTGGCTAAAATATTTTTTTGCCGGTACAGATAATAGGGTCCCATTCCCATTCTTGCAGCAGCCTCCCTTGCTTCCTCAATCATGGCTTCCACAGCTTCATCCGATGTTGACGAAAAATCATCCTGCTCTTCGCGCAGTCGTGATGCCCGTTTAACCGCCATGGTATGAACGGTTAGGCTATCGGGTGCCATGGCTTCAATTAAGTCCAGAGTATGGCTGAACATCGCCAGATTTTCTTTGGGTAGACCTGCAATGAGATCCATATTAATATTGTCAAAGCCAAGGTTTCTCGCCATTTGATATTTGTCCTGAATGTCCTTTGGCGTATGATTTCTGCCAATAAGCTTTAAGGTCTCTCCGTTCATGGTTTGAGGATTAATACTGATGCGTGTCACCTGTTGATCACGCATGGCTTCAAGCTTCGCTTGGGTGATGGTATCGGGTCTTCCTGCTTCCACCGTAAACTCTTTACCCTTGAGATCAAAGTGATCATGAAGCTGTGCCAATACCTGAAATAGGCTTACAGAATCGAGTGCAGTGGGGGTCCCGCCACCCATATAGACAGAGTCTATCTCATATCGATTGCGCTGGACCCACCGGGCTACAAACTTTATTTCCTTTTCCAAAGCAGCTAAATACTTAGGGACCAAGGCCTCATATCGAAGGATTGGATACGCGGTAAAGGAGCAATAGAGACAACGGCTCGCACAAAAGGGGATGCCCACATACAGGTGTATCCTTTTTTTATCAAAAAAACTATAAGGCTGTTCAACCTTTGCCACATCAAAAAGCAAGGCAGCCTTTTGCTCGGTCATGCCCGTGGCCTTGGTGAGCTGCTTAATTGTTCCAGGCTTATCCAAGCCATCGTTCAAGCACTGCATGGCGAGCTTTACCGGCCTTACCCCAGTTAAAGAACCGTAAGGAAGATGTTTTCCCGAAATCTTGGACAACACTTCATAGATACATAGGCCTACAAGAATTTTACGGCTTCTTAAGAGGCTTCCCCCCGGCCTTTCTAACTCTTCCTGGCTTACCTGTTTTTTGCTGAAAGACTGATATCCGATTTCCAAGGATTGGGCTTTAATGAGCTCTTCTGGGGTACTGATATCAGGAAAATAGTATGTGGAGCAAGACCATTGTGTCTTGCTCTCTTCAACCTTAACCAGTAATAATGCACCAGGTGTAATATCTTGAATTTGCTCCCCATGGTGAACAAAATGTATGGCTTGAGCATCGACAAAAAAGAGGCGTATTAATTCCCACGCCTCATGTTCCATGTCAATGCCCTCAATAATAACCCAAAGCTTGTGATCAGACATAGGGATTATTCTCTCTTTCATAAGCAATCGTCGTGGATTGGCCATGGCCTGGATAGACCTTGGTATCACCATCCAAAATATATAAACGGTTTTCAATGGCGTCGCTCAGCTCTCCAGCACTTCCCCCAAATAGGTCCGTCCTCCCCACTGATCGATAAAAAAGGGTATCGCCGCTAAATAACAGGTTTTCGCACAAAATAGAGATCGATCCCGGAGAATGACCGGGGGTATGAATGATGTCCAGCGTCAAATTACCCAACGGGAGCTTGTCGCCATGCTTAAGTAAGTGATCAGGCATGGCAGGCTTGACTTCACTTTGATAACCAAAAAGGGCACTTCCGTTCTTTTCAGGGTCCATCAAAACAGGTAATTCTTCTTCATGGATACATAGTGCTGCGCCTGTTGCCTCCCTGAGGCCTTGAGCATAAAAAATATGATCCACATGGCCGTGGGTCAGAATAATATACCGTGCTTTTAGGTCATCTTCCGCTATTACGCTCATGACATCCTCTATTTTGACACCACAATCGATAATAGCGCATTCATTTTGGTCTGATAGGATATAGCATTTTGAATCAAATAATCCCTTGGATAATACCTTTAGTTTCATGATTTTTCCTTCTCAAAAAGTTTTCTTGCTGTCCAACAGCAAGGTCACAGGCCCTTCATTGATGAAATCCACATCCATCATAGCCTGGAATACGCCGGTTTCAACCTTCAAGCCATGCTTGTCATGAAGATAAGAAACAAATTCCTCATAGAGCCTTTGGGCTTCCTCGGGCCTTGCCGCATCCGAATAACTGGGGCGCTTACCTTTACGGCAGTCACCATAAAGGGTGAATTGGGAAACCACAAGCAGACTTCCCCCCACCTCAAGGATCGATAAATTCATTTTACCCTCAGTATCTTCATAAATACGTAAGTTGACGATCTTATCAGCCAGATACTCCAAATCCTTCCGGTCATCTCC
>JAEYPI010000231.1 GCA_023410885.1 Bacillota bacterium | reverse complement strand
GGCCTATACCGCTGTTTTAGGTGGCTTTGTGGGCGAATTTGAGATAGAGATGGATGACAAGGACAATCCCGGCTCTAAAAAGTTTGTTAAAAAATATGGTTTGAAGGTCTTCTCCCCCATTGCCAGGGGTTATGGTTTCTCCCATTACGACGATTTTGGTAACAGCCGCTCCTATGGATTTAAGCGTAAGCATCTGGGTAACGATCTCATGGGCAATATCGGCACACCCGTTATTGCTGTGGAGTCCGGTATAGTGGAAGCCTTGGGCTGGAACCAGTATGGCGGCTGGCGGATTGGCATCAGAAGCTTTGACGGGCACCGCTATTACTACTATGCGCATTTACGAAAGAACCATCCCTACAACAATACGCTGACTGAGGGGCAGACAGTCAAAGCTGGTGACGTCATCGGTTATTTGGGTATGACGGGCTATAGCACCAATGAGAATGTCAATAATATTAGAACGCCCCACCTCCATTTCGGCATGCAATTGATCTTCGATGAGAGCCAAAAAGAAAGCAATAACGAAATCTGGATTGATGTTTACGCTATTGTCAACTTATTGCAGAAAAACCGCTCCTCGGTTGTAAAGAATGCTGAGCTCAACGATTATTTCAGGGTCTACGATTTTAAGGACCCCGCTATGCCCCAAGCCGCCGAATAAAGCGTTAACGGAAAGGTTAAAAAAGTACCGTGCACACCGTGCCTTAGGCATGGTCTTTTTTTATGCTTTTAAGCGGGTTACATCGTGATAATCTCCGCTTTGTCCGGTAACACGATGTCCCATCCCTTAATATAATACTATTGTAATTAGTAAACAAGCTTTTTACAAATTGAAGGAAACAAAGGTGATTCATATGCCTTTAACAGCGAGGGAACTATTTGCTCGCGTCATAAAATGCGAGGCCGAAGGAGAGGGCGACAACGGCATGAAGGCTGTAGCCACGGTCATCATGAACCGAGTTCATGTGGCCTATGGCGAATACCAAAGGGTGTGCCAGGGAGACTTGCGGTGCGTCATCATGCAGCCCGACCAATTTACTTGTATTAAAGAGACCATTGCCGGAGCATACAATCCCCAAAATGTCTATAACATGACGCCTGATCAGGTTCATTATGATATTGCCGACTGGGCGTTGTCAGGCAACAAACATATAGGAGCGGGAGAAAGTCTTTGGTATTACAACCCTTTCCGCCCCGATTGCGCAACCTTCTTTCCAGTAAACCAATCGGGAGTATACTTTAACCGAATCATTCAGCACTGCTTCTACACACCTACGCAGAGATATGCCCAGACCTGACATCAAAATATTATAAAAGAAAAGAGGTTCATTTATATGGATGGATTTTCAACCCAACCCTCGGGCATTAAGCCCTTCAATGCACCATCCTGCCCTGGATGCGCTCAGAATACCTTGTCCGGCCAAGGCTTTACAACTCAGTCACCCTTGACCTCAAGACCCGTCGCACCTGGCGCTATGAGTCAGATGCCGACCGGTGTCCCAACAGGTCCGTATTTGGGAACCGGAACCACACAACCAGGAATGCTACCCCAAACGAGGATGACTCCTCAACAAGGAATGATGCCCCAACAAGGGATGATGCCTCAACAAGGGATGATGCCTCAAATAGGGATGATGCCTGCCCAACAGGTGCCATCCGGCACGTTGGCCCCTTCTCCTGCACAGGAACTTATGCCCATCCTTCCATGGAATCAACCCATACCCGTTACCACTGAAAGTCTCCAATACATGAACGGGTTTATGCGGACACAAATCGGACGACGGGTAACAGTGGAATTCCTGATTGGTACAAATACCCTGATAGACAAGTCGGGAACGCTTTTGGCTGTAGGAGCCAACTACATCCTGATCAACGAAATCGAGAGCGATGACATACTCCTATGCGATTTTTATTCCATAAAATTCATGAAATTCTATTATTGATTCCGGATATAGAATGATACGATTAAAGTACACGGATGTGAAAAAAAGAACCGGAGCGCATTTGTCTTCGGTTCTTTTTGCTTCCTAATCTTTACCTTTTAAACTTGGAAACAATATCAAGTATAACACCTGTTACCAGAGAGATTACCATAACCCCGGCCACTATCATAGCGGTGACAAAAAAGGCTAAGTCCTCCATTCCGGTGGAAAACCATATGGCCTTAACTACACAGACAGTACCCACAATGAGTAGCACCAGTGTCGGTATATACTTAAAGAATGGTTTTTCTCTGGAAATGCGCCATATGATGATCTGTAAAGCCGCTACAAACAGACCCATGACAATTATAAGGAGAACCATACGATGCTCGGGCATCTCACACCTCAACTCAATTCAAGTTTTTACCCTCATTATCTGCATTTACTTCCATAACATGCAAGGATTCATCATAAAAAACACCATCAGTCAGCATCCACTGAAATGGGCTTCCCATAAACTTTTTGGCTGAAAACCTTTTCGGCCTCAATAAGGGGCAGCCCATATAGATTCATTTTGAGAATGTCAGTCTCACCAAGGCCGATGTTGCCGCCCTCAAACAAGTAATGAACGCCTTGGGGTTTGTAACCCAAAAGCCTAGCGCCTACTGTATCCACACTAATAGGATCGGTCCCTGCTATGACAAGGCCGGTATGCACTGGAACCCCCTTAGCCGGACCCGTTCCCACCATGGCAGGGTTTGCGCTCACAATGGCCAAATCAATAGGTATGCTTTGTGCCATGGCGGTGATGAAACCATGGAGATTATCATGTATTCCACAGCTTTTTTTGGGGAAACCATGCTCCGAGGCAGGTGGCCAGGACAAAGCGATATTCTTTACAGCACCCGATACTGTTGCCTCTTCATGGGTCTTAAGCTGGGTAAAGGATATTAAGCACGTCATTTCCTCATAAAGCTTGTTGAGGGATGTAGCATTAGGACGGCTATGGTTCAGATCTATCCTCAGAAACGGTCCGCTATTAAGATCAATAAACTCCACTTCCTCCTGCTGAAGGACCTGATCAAACTCGGCACCTTTCATGGCGTTAACCGTTTGATCGCCACCGCTGCCTGTGGCAACGACAATTCGACTCGGATTCCGGGCTTTTACAAAACGGATCAGGGTTCTCAGGCTTTCATTGCCAACGACAACCCCCGTCTCAGGCTGCATTTTTTTTACCCAATTGGGTGTAATGACCACAACATCATGATTTGTAATAAGTTCATGGGCATTAATGAGATTCAGGCTCTCCAGCAGGGCTGCCGACTCATCACTGCTTTGCGTAATGGCTACATCGGCACTATTACGCTTACGTACTCTCATAAAATCACCTCGTGACATATTATGAGCAGTTTGCCCCCGGTTTAGTGAACTTATTTTTTATATCAGGCATTAGTGGTAGAAGTATACTTGCGATCCAGGGTAATGACACTGTGGTAGGTGGGGTTAATGTTGGATATTGCCTTGCTGATTCGGTCTCGAAGCTCTTGATCACAGGCCTTGTACGATGTGGGGATGACCACGTCGAAGATTAAATTGCTATGGGTTTTGCAAAAGCCTACCCTGAAATCATGCATTGAAAGCTCGGGATCAATCTCTAAGACAATTTTCATAACCTTCTTTCGCAACGTGTTGGTCAACTCATCGTCGATGACAACGGGGTCCATATGGATAACCAAATGAACATTAAATTCAGCTACGATATCGCGTTCTATGATGTCTATGAGGTCGTGGCTCTCCAGAAGGTCCTGATGGGCGGGCACCTCAACATGGACGGACGCATAGCATTTGTCGGGGCCATAGCTGTGAACCACCAGATCATGCAGCCCTAAAACCCCCTCATAACTCAATATCTTCTTTTCTAGATCCGAGGTGAGCTTCGTATCGGGTGCAAGGCCAAGAAGGGGATTCAAGGTCTCGGAAACCAGTTTAAAGCCTGAATAAAGAATAAAGAGCGCAACGGCTACCCCCATATAACCATCAATTTGTACCCCTGTCAGCCAAGCAAAAAGGGTGGCCACCAGAACAGACGAAGTGGCGATCACATCATTCATACTGTCCATACCCGTAGCCATTAGTGCCGTCGAATTGATGCGTCTCCCGAGATTTTTATTAAAGAGGCTTTGCCAAAGCTTGACCAGGATGGCAATAATCAATACAACCACCGAAAGATAGCTAAAGTTAATGGGATCAGGGTTTATGATCTTCTGATATGAAGATTTAATAAGCTCCAGCCCCAACAATAGGATAATCACTGACACAATAAAGCCTGTGATGTATTCGGCTCGTGCATGACCATAAGGGTGCTTTTCGTCGGCGGGCTTGCCGGAAAGCTTGAAACCCACCAGAGTAATAATTGAAGATCCCGCATCAGAAAGATTATTCACTGCATCGGCTGTGATGGCAATACTGTTAAACAGAGTACCTACCACGATCTTTATGGTGAAGAGAAACAAATTGGAGATAATACCCACCACACCTGCAAGCCAACCATATCGCATACGTACAACGGGCTGAGTAGTGTCCTGATAATCTTTAATAAACCACTTCACCAATTGATTGACCATGAATTCCATCTCCTGTATGACTGATCTGAAAAGGGTTTACTGATGAGTCTGAGCTAATTCTACAGCCGTTCGCAGGATGGTATCATAGGGCAGACTCTCCTTCACTGAAAGCTTTTGAGCCAGCTTAGATTGTGACTGGATCTGACTCATAAAATCCTGATAGCTTGGCTCCACATAAATGTCGGGCATAGTGGCTACCTCTTCATTGATACTACCGTCGGGATTCAGGCCCATCTCCGCTGGATAACGCACCACCAATCCACTATTGGGGAGTGCCACCGACACAGGATCAAAACCAATACCATCCCCACCCGTCCGGGTTCCTACCAGAGTTGCCCAACCTGAGGCCTTGGCAAAAACCGCAAAGGCTTCGGCTGATGAATATACATAATCGTCCACAAGCAAGGTGATCTTTCCCTTAAAGCCTACAGGATTAATGGGTTTAATGGTGTAATTCAACACTTCATATAGGCCCTTATCATCACCAAAATAGTCCTGCGGGTTGCCTTGGCCCAAGTTAAGCTCACGTAAAGGCTTCAGCCCCAGATAGCTTGTGAACATCTTATGCTTAATAAAGGGTTTTAGATAGCTTGAATCCCGGAAAATCAGATAATTGTTGGTGCTTAACTTTGTGTCGGTGAGCAGGGGAACAATTTTATTCATCCAATAATTCGTGCTTCCGCCACCGTTGCCTCGAATATCAACTATGAGGTTGGGATAATGACTGATCTGGGTCAAAAATGTCCGTATCCCCTCACCATCCTTTTCAACATAGGAGGAAGAAAAGGATGGAAGCTTGAGATAAGCAATTTTGCCCTCCTCAAGAATTTCAGTTGAAAAGAGATGCTGGGGCAGGGTATCACCGGTGCTCCCCATATTGCCCGGCAGATAGGGCTTAAAAAGCTCCGTAACGACTTTTCCATCGGCAAGCCTATAAGTCAGCTCCGTTTCTTTATTGGTATGTATAGCAAACAAATTGAGCTTGAATTTCTCACGGAGACTGTCATATTTCAGCAAGCGCTTGTTTGTCTGGTCACTGATATAACGGTCGACCTCCACACCTCCAATTTGAAGGAGCTGGGCACCTAACGGTATACCTAAGTTAGAATTTATCAAATTCTTGCTGGCATAATAATGACCCTCAACATACCGGAAGGCAATGGGGATAGAAGAGGGGTCGGATTCATTGATAAGAGTCGCCCAATAATCATAGCAGGCCCCAACCCTGTCGCTGCCAAAGACTTGGGACCATGGCTGGAAACCTGCATAAAGATTCTTGTACTCATCAAACTCCTGCCCCGGTGCAATGATGCCCGTATGCCCGTTTTGTATGAGCATTAAAATTTCATTTAATACCGAGTAGAATTCCTTGTCACTGCCGACTTGCTCTATCCTTTCAATAAACCGTTCCTTCTGTGACAACCAGTCATAGTCATATTGACGTTTCTTAACTTCAAAGTAGGGAAAGCTCTCTTCCAAAAGCCCGTAGAGATACTCAAAATCCTCTACTCGTTGTTGAGAGGTTAAAGGAAATTCTCCTTCATTCTTTACCGATACCTGGACTGGTGGGTTCCAGAACTGTGTATAGAGCACAAGACCAATAATCCCAGAAAGGATCAAGAGCGTACCCAATACCTTGAGCACTGCCTTCATACACTTTTTTTTCATGAGATGTCCTCCGGCTAAACCCTTCTACTCATTTTCAATTAACTTTTGTTTTATCTACCAAGCAGACAATGGCAACTTCCATTCTGTGCTCACGCACTTCCTTTACTTTGATGTGAAGACCGTAATCCTCAATTTCCGGTGTGCTTCCATCATCAGGAACATTCCCTAACAGACCAAAAACAAACCCACCAAAGGTTTCATATTCATCATCGGGAAGATTGATGCCCAATTGCTCTGCCACAAATTCAAGGGATGCAGAGCCTCTTATCTTCCATGTTCCTGTATCAATCCGTTCCATTTCAGGCAGTTCTTCCTCCTGATCATCCCCCAGATCTCCCATTATCTCCTCAATAAGGTCGTTCATGGTGATGATTCCGCTCATTCCGCCATACTCATCAAGCACAATGGCGAAACGATTACGGCTTATTCTCATATTACGGAATAAGATATCCGTCCGGACCGATTCAGGCACAAAGTAGGCAGGTTTTACGGCCTGCTTTAAAATATTGTCCCGGGTTTTTTCCCCAATCCGATAATAGTCTTTTATGTTCAACACGCCAATAATATTATCAACAGTTTCTTGGCAAATAGGATAATTGGAATGTTTACTTTCGAGTATTGTCTTTTCCCACTGAGCAACTGATTCATCCAGCCAAAGCAGCGACACCTCTGTTCTATGGGTCATCACTTCATCGGCGGTCTTGTTATTGAACTCAAAAACATTCTCGATCATTTCCTTTTCTTCAGGGTGGATGGCGCCTTTTTCACTTCCCGCGTCAACCATCATTCGGATTTCTTCCTCTGTCACCTCTTCATCCTCGGCATGGGGGTCTATACCCATTAGACGCAAAATGCCGTTGGTGGAAGCTGTCAAAAGCCAGACCAAAGGAGCAGCAACTTTAGCGATAAAGCTGATCAGACCAGCCATGGCCAGAGCAAGGGATTCTGCCTTTCTCATGGCAATTCTTTTGGGAACAAGCTCCCCTAATACCAAGGTGAAGTAGGACAGGATCAAGGTAATTAGAATAACCGCGATAGTATCCAGTGTTGCTTCCGGGATATTAACACCCCATGACAGGACAAGCTTAACGAGCCGGTCGGAAAAATTATCGGCAGCAAAGGCACTGCCTAAAAATCCGGCCAATGTTATACCCACCTGTATGGTAGCTAAAAAGCGTGCGGGTTGGGATGTAAGCTTTACTAGCTTTTGAGCACGTTTATCACCGGAGGATGAGAGTTTAAAAAGCTTAGAATCGTTTAATGAGATGATGGCAATCTCTGCACAAGCAAAGACAGCATTAAGTACGATCAGCATGACCTGCAAAATTAACGGCCATAATAACGGGTCGTCAGACAACGAAAAAACCTCCTCAAATAGTAATAGAGAGAATTATATCATATTCCCTTTATTTTTACAAAGATTAGCTATGGTATCCGATATATTGATTCAAAAATATAAAGTGGATCGTAATATCTATGAGAAACCGTGCGACCCAGAGCTTAACCTATTAATGAGTCTAAAAAAAGCAATGGATAATACTCTAATAACGCATCATACCCATTGCTTTTTGATTCCTGTGAGCAGAAAAAGCCCCTCAGTCCTCCATTGCCATTTCAAAAACTCTACGTATATCTTCCCTTGAGGCTGCCCCTTCATGAACCTTTTCATCATCTACGAAGAAGGTGGGAACATAATAATAGTCATAGGCATCTGCGGTATCGGGATCCAAGGTTTCATCAACTCTTCTGATGGGGATATTTTTATATCTGGGTGTCTCCTTCATAAGCTCCTCCATGTAGCACGTTGCTTTTTGACAATAAGGGCAAGAGGCCATGACAAACATTAAAATAGATTTCATCCTTTGATTTCCCCCGTATTTCATTTTTTATTCTTCCACGAAATATTAAATTTCATGTACTTTTAATCTTTATAACCTAACCTAAACTCAGTCCTTCTCATTACATATGCGGATGAAGTTTTCCATCGTTTCAATCTCTTTCTGAACATCCTGCTCCATCTTTCTCCCCAATCTGTCACATAGGCCTAACAATCCTATCTCCTTGACATCGACCTGTTTTTTCATGGCTGTGATGTCGGAGAAGGGCAGCTTATTGGTGACAAAAAGAATCTGCATATGCCAGCGCACCATTCCCATGACCTTTGTGATGAATTCCTGGTCCTTTGTAAAACACTCCAAAAATGAACGGGCCAGCTTTTCACCTTCCTTATCATGATCATAGGAGGTGATTCTGCCCTTTCTAAGTTTTGTGGTTGTAGCCTTTCCAATGTCATGCAACAAGGCTGACCACATAAAAACCCTGGCATCCTTGCTTTGCTCCTTTACTTTAGCGGCATTATCAAGGACCAATAGGGTATGATTCCACACATTGCCCTCAGGGTGATGCTTGGGTGATTGTTCAATTTTACCAAGCCTGCTTAAAAGGGAAAAGGGATATTCCTCTTGAAACAGCCCACTTTCCATGAGTTCATTAAAATATTCTGAAGGCTTATTATCCTTAAGAAGATGCTCTTCGATTTCGTGGAACAGCGCCTGCTTAGCATCGTGCATTTAAAGCTCACTCACTTTAAGAATCGTTGAATCCTGGTATTAATCTTCCTTATTTGGCTCCCAATTATTACTGAAAGATGGTTTATGGCGGGCGTTGCTAGACGGGTAAAATTGCCAAGGCTTATTGGCGGCTCTTTTCTCTACAGCCCTGACAATAGCCATAGACTTCCAGTTTATGACCTTTTACGGTAAATCCGAAGCGCTGCTCCAATAGCTTCTCGTAATCCTCCAGAGGACAACCGTCCACAGGAAGAACCTTTCGGCATTTGGTACACAGAAGATGATGCCGATGCTCATTGTGGCTAAGCTCATAAACAGCCCTGTTATCATCAGCCAGATTGCTTCGTGTAGCAAGACCTTTTTCCACTAGGGTTTCCAATACCCTATAAACGGTGGACAAGCTAATGGAGATTTCGTTTTCTTTCAATTTTAGATACAAATCCTCTGCGGTTAAGGGTGTATCATTTTTTTCAAGTACTTCCAGAATGGCCTTCCGATGCCTGGTAGACTTCAAATTTCCGTTCTTTAATAAATCTTTGTAATGTTCTTCACCGTTCATAGACATCCCTCACGCGAATTTTTTTCTCAAACTATAAGTCACAAAAAAAATAATGGAGGAGATAAGGACAATAGTGGAACCCGAAGCTGTTTCAATGGTGTAGGATAAGAGGAGCCCCGTCACGCCTGAAAAAACTGAAAACAGTACCGCTAACAAGTGATATTGTCTCTGATTTCTGGCGATATTTCGTGCTGCAGCCGCAGGAAGCACCAAAAAGGAATTAATAACCAAAAGCCCTATCCAAGACATCGACACGGTTACTACCACTGCCACTACACAACTAAAAAGCACTTCATACCAAAAGGTATGAATTCCCCTGCTTCCGGCCAAGGAAGGGTTTACACTAACCAGCAATAGACGATTGAAAATAAAAAGCCAAAACACCAGCACCAGAAAAAGCACGATTAATAGAAATCCAATTTCTCTGGGTGTGATGCTTAAAATATCGCCTACAAGATAGGTATTAAGCTTGGCGAAGCTCTTCCCCCCCAAGGTTGCAAGAAAGATACCCAGCGCAATGGCGGTAGAGGAAAAAACCCCAATGACCGTATCACTGGCCATTTTACTCTTATACTTAATGAGTGCTATAAGAAAGGCGAATACAAGCGAGAACACAACTGCTGAGCCTATGGGCTCGACAAGCCCCATAATCCCGCCTATAGCAACTCCTGTAAATGCACCGTGGCCTAAAGCATCCGAGAAAAAGGCCATATTGTTGTTAACGATCATGGTGCCTAAAAGGGCAAAAATCGGGGTTAAAAGTATAACTGCCAGTAGGGCATTTTTCATGAAAATCATCTGTCCCGGCTGGGCCCATTCAAAGGGAAGCACCTCCAGAATTTTGTACCACCAAGTCATAGCTCTGTGCCTCCTTTATTGTCCCGCTGCCTCTGCCATCCCATAGAGAAAACCTTATAAAAGTTCTCGCTTTGAAGGACTTTCGCAGGTGTGCCAACTTCAAGTACAGTACGATTCAACAGCACCACACGGTCAGCATATTTCCTAACCATATCCAAATCATGGGACACCAGTATAAGGGTCAGGTCATAGGCATCTCTCAAAGCTGAAACCGTTTCATAAAAAAGCTCAAGCCCATTCTGGTCAATACCTGAAACAGGCTCATCCAGAAGCAAAATATCTGGCATGGGCTCTAGAGATAAAGCTAGGAGCACCCTTTGAAGCTCTCCCCCGGAAAGAGCACCCAACCTTCTTGTAATGAGATGCTCTGCCTTGACCTTGGAAAGCCTTTCCCGTATCCTCTCCACTTCCTTTTTTGGCCGCATAAGCCATGTAGGGTGGGAGGATGAACATGCAAGGAAGAGATCCAGAACGCTGGTTGGTGAGGTCATGTCCAAGTTCAAGCTTTGAGGTACATACCCCATGACCGGAATTTGAGAGGCTGTACCCTTTGCCTGCACGAAATTGAGGCTTCCCGTATGTTCTACCTCACCGAGCAGCGCTTTTACAAGCGTGCTCTTCCCCGCTCCGTTAGGGCCTATAATAGCTGTCAATTCCCCACAGTGAATATGGAGATTGACATCGGTCAGAATGGGCGTATTGCCTATTGTCACTCCGAATTTTTCTATTTTTGTACAGCACAGGCCGCTGCAGGATTTTTGGCAGCCCCCTTCACATGAATGTTTTTTTATCATTTTAGCGCCTCGATCAATACCTTTAAATTTTCTTCCATGGTTTTTTCATAGCTGTCGGCTGGGGCATCCTTGGGTCCTGTGACCACAGGGTCCAGAGTAAAGATTCTGGCTCCTGTCTGGCTCGCTATGGCCTCTGCCGCCTTCGGTGAGTACTGGGGTTCTACGAATAATACCTTCGCACCGGTGCTAGAAATAGCCCTAATCGTATTTTTTATCTCTCCTGAAGTGGGTTCCGAACCAGGCTCGCGCTCTATTACCGATACAATATTTAAATCAAATTCCTGTGCAAAGTAGGGAAAGGCCTCATGGAAAGTGACGATATCACGGGTTTGTATCTCTTTGAGCTCATCCTTCATTTTCGTTCTCAGGGCTTCCAGCTTTTGAATGTATGCCTCACTGTTTTTTCTATAAGCCGCCTCGTTGGTAGGATCCGCCTGTACAAGTCCTTCTGTGATATTCTTAACCTCTTGAATAGCGCCTGAAATACCCACCCATACATGGGCATTTTCTTCCCCGCTTTCATCCTTCAGCAGGGGAATATCCTTTGCACCTTCAATCAAAACCAGCTCTGGAAGCTGACTTACAACTTTATCCAAGAACGATTCCATACCGGCCCCGTTAATGACGAAAATATCGGCCTTTTCAAGGATCTTCATATCCGCAGGTGATAGCGGATAGTCATGAAGACAACCGGTTTGAGGTTCAGTCATATTGGCAACCCTGACCCCGGGAACATCCGTGGCAATATTGCTGGTAAAGACATAGATGGGATAAAACGAGGTCAGGATAAGCTTTTCATCATTTACTTCCGGGGTAGCCTTTCCTCCCGGTCCGCAGGCTGTTAAAAATAAGCTGATCATCAGGATTATTAATGGTATTTTATTCCATTTCATTTTTCTCAATTGTAGTCCTCCACTAGAGCAGAACCCCACCCGTTGCCGCAATTGAAAATTGCGAACGCCTAAAGGTGATGGGTCCCGAGAATTTTGTTGCTTCGTAATAAGAATAATTCGCATTTGCATTTTTATATTATTATGCACCATATTGAAGAAAAATAAAAGTGCAAATTTATCAAGATGAGAATTTGAGAGTACGTTACGTAAAAAGAAAAAGGGGCCGAATACAATTCGAACCCCGTGTTGGCAAATAAAATCAAAAGGTGCCGATTCTTAGGCATGGGCTAGCCTTTTTTGGGGAACAGATTATTAGCAGCAACGGCGGCATCTGCAGCAGCAACAACGACATCTGCAGCAGCCACAACATCTTCTCCTACAACATCTTCTGAAATCGCACCGGTCCCTGTCCCCACGCCGATTATCACACATAGTATACTCCTTTGTACAAGCTCCTAATATAGTGTATTCAACTTTGAGGAAATGTGCCACTATCCATCACAACAACTAATAAATAGATACTTTTCAACAAATTATTATCAATCCGTGCAAAGTTAAGGCTCCTAAAGTCTTATGACTAAAGGAGCCCTCGTTCGCTTTGGCCGGTTCCGGTAAAAGGAAAGATCTTATGGCGGATCACCACAGAAC
>JAEYPI010000211.1 GCA_023410885.1 Bacillota bacterium | reverse complement strand
ATCCTCGGGGACATTTGCAAATACCACCAGCTTTGAACAAGCGACCGCCCCTTTATCCTTGGTTCTTTCGGCACAGTCCTTAATGATTTCACCCATATCACGAACCGCGTCCATATTGATGCCTGCCTTGGTAGTGGCCAGATTGACAGAAGCACATACTCTTTCCGTGGTGGAAAGAGCTTCGGGAATAGCCTGCACAAGGAGTCTGTCGCCCTTGGTATAGCCCTTATGAATGAGCGCTGAGAAGCCTCCGATAAAATTGACACCTACATTTTTTGCGGCCTCATCCATGGCCTTTGCAAAAACTGCATAGTTTTCCGCATCGCTGCTCTCGGCGACCAACGCCATAGGCGTTACAGAAATACGCTTATTGATAATGGGTATGCCAAAATCCCGTTCAATATCTTCACCTGTTTTTACAAGGTTCTGAGCATAGCGGCAAATCTTGTCGTATATGCGTTGCTTCGTAGTAGATGTACTGTCGGAAGCACAATCTCGAAGCGAAATTCCCATAGTGATGGTGCGAATATCCAGATTTTCCTGGGCAATCATATTAATAGTTTCAAGAATTTCATTCCCGTTAAACATGTTCTACTCCTCTAAATGCGGTGCATTCTAGTAAAAATCTCTTCCCTTTGCAGCCTGATCTCCACACCCAGCTCCTCACCGGCCTTAGTCAATAGCTCGCTTAGTTGGGAAAATTCGCCCTCCATACCCGAAAGATCTACCAGCATAATCATGCTGAATATATTTTGCATAATGGTCTGGGAGATATCCAAAATGTTAACATTGGTATCAGCCAGAATTCTTGTAATGGATGCGATAATACCAATCCTGTCGCAACCGAGAACTGTAATGACCGCTTTCATAGAAATTCCTCCGTTTCTTGCTACCGTTCCTCTATGATTTGATCTTGAGCCTTTTATGGCTCGCTCATTGAAAACAATTATAACATAGAATGTATTTTTATACGCAAAAAAAATGCCTTTAAGAAAAATCAATATTTTCCTGTCAAATGAAAGGATAAGCACTTTACAAAAAACCAGTCATGGGATCATTGTCCGTTTGCATAAGGTATGATAAAGAAACGGGAGAATCATGGAGGGCTAAAAATTTTTGAAGGATAAGGAGCGTGATAAGGTTCTTTATTTGGAGGAAGTGAAGCGCAAAAGCAATAGGAGATGATTTCACCGGAAAAATCGAATCAAAGTAGGGCTTAAGATGAAAATACTGGGTCTAGATTCTAAATCCTGTTTCAAAACACCTTGGAAACAGGTTGGGCGGAGTGGTTAATAAATGAGAAACCCTCCGCCCATTTCAATATGATTTTAATTTTTCTTCATGTCTCTAACGTGGAAGATGGGATATCCTGTACCATCCCATTGATTAATCTTGTCTACATATTCCTTAAATTTTGTCTCAGCGTCCTTTTGTTGGATTTTTCCATCCTTAATCATTTGGTTCAAACGGGTTTCACAGTCTTTAATGAGCTTTTCCTTTCGCTGTTCCAAAGGCAGCTGCTGAAACTCCTTGATCTCCGCCATTTTGCTGTCTATTCTACTGATGATTTCATCTGCTTTTTCTTTTGTCAATTTTCCATCCTTTAAAAGCTTCAGAACTTCTTCTCTCTTTTGCTCCAAAGCTTTTAATGGGTCTTTTTCAAAAGCCCCATGTCTTCTGTGGCCATGCTTAGGACACATTTGCTTTTCTTCTTTCTCAGGAGCCTTTTCATATGGCGTGGCAAACGCCGCTGAAGTTGTAAGAGTTAGGATAATGGCAGTTGATGCTGCCAATTGCCTGATGTTCAAATCTTATCACCTCCACTTTAATCCCTCATCAAGATTTAAAGAGCAAATCGCTCTCTATGTTAGCTTCCCCCGATTGAGGCATTTTCAAGATGACAATATCTGATGGGACCTTAATTAAGCTCATCCAGCGTCAATGAAAAGTTTTCTATAAAATGCTCCATAAAATAGCGAACCTCGGGAAGGTCAATGTCTTCTATTTTTTCCAGGATGGATTGCTGGGCTTTTTGAAACTCGCCATTACCTGCTTTAAGCTCCTCAATGCATTTCACATAGGCACAAAGACGATCAGCGGCCTTGATAAGCAGCCCTTCCTCGCTTTTATCGTCATAGAAGAGAATGGTACGGTAATCCTCTTTAAAGGAATCGGGAAGCAGTGTCAAAAGCTTATCCTTGGACAAGCTTTCCAAATCCTTGTAGGCGTTTTGAATCTCTGAATTAAAATATTTAATGGGCGTGGGAAGATCTCCTGTAATGGTTTCATTGCTATCATGAAAAATAGCTAACAGTGCCACTCTTTCAGCATTTACCGAGCCTTCAAAAAATTTGTTTTTTATCAGTGCCAGGCCATGAGCAATCATTGCCACCTGAAGGCTGTGCTCCTGAATATTTTCACTTGTCACATTGCGCATAAGGCTCCACCGATAGATATGGCGCATTCTTGACAAAAAGGCGAAAAAGCTGTACTGGCCTTCACTTTGACCCATTATAGAATTCCCCCTGACCCTACAAAGTTTTTGTTTCTTACCGTTTGTTGGTTCGGCACCCTATTGCGCACTTTTCATACGCGCCGGATATCGGCACCCAACCTCTGTAATTTATTTTCTATAAATTCGTAACCCCTGTCAATATGATGAATATCCAAAACCTCCGTAGTGCCTTTTGCGGCAAGCCCTGCGATGATGAGGGCGGCTCCGGCCCGAAGGTCAGTGGCTCTCACCTGGGCACCCTGCAAATTATCCAAGCCCTCAATGATGGCGGTTCTGCCGTCCACGCGAATCTGAGCACCCATCCGCTTCAGCTCGTTGACATGCATGAATCGGTTCTCGAAGATAGTCTCCACAATCATACTGGTGCCACTGGCAAAGCAGAGATAAGCAGCCAATTGGGCCTGCATATCAGTAGGAAATCCAGGAAAGGGGTGAGTCTTAATATCTAAAGCTGCAGGCCTGGCTATTCCTCTTACCCTGATTTCATTGCCCTGCTCAATAATTTCCATACCCGACTCCCGAAGCTTTGCGGTGACAGGCTTTAGATGTTCAGGCACAACATTGTTTAGGGTAATATCGCCCCCGGTTAAGGCTGCAGCTGCCATAAGGGTTCCAGCTTCTATCCGATCAGGCATAATGGTATGCTCTGCCCCATTGACCCTTTCAACACCATCAATAACGATGGTATCGGTCCCGGCTCCCGAAATACGGGCACCCATCTTGGTCAAGAAAGAGGCCAGATCGATTATTTCAGGCTCAGAAGCCGCATTTTCAATAGTGGTTTGGCCCTCGGCCAGCACAGCGGCGGTGAGCAAATTTTCTGTAGCACCTACGCTGGGAAAATCCAAATAGATATTAGCGCCTTGAAGCTTACCACCGGGACATCGGGCTTCAATATACCCATGGCCATTTTCAATCTGGGCTCCCATGGCCTCAAAGCCCTTTAAATGAAGATCAACCGGTCTACTGCCAATGGGACATCCACCTGGTAGAGCCACCTTTGCAATTCCTGCCCGCGCAAGCAAGGGTCCCATGACTAAAAAAGACGCCCGAAGCTTACTCACTAATTCGTAGTCCGCCGTGTATCCGGTAAGGGTAGGGGCGCTGCCCGTGATG
>JAEYPI010000200.1 GCA_023410885.1 Bacillota bacterium | reverse complement strand
TAAATCTGTAATAGACATATACAGAATAGATTTTGGATCTGCCATGACAAAATCTGCAACTTTTTTCTCAGCCTTGGTGAAAATATTATAGTGGGCTCGGATGAGTGTGAAAATATCTGCACTCATTAGCTTCCTCCTTTTGACTTTACACTCCATGCACTGGCACCAAGCAGTCCTGCTTGGTTTCCAAGCGCAGCCTTGACAATTTTAACCTCGCGATGCCCAGGATTGAGATATCCATAAATTTTATTATTGATGCGGTTTATGATGTAATTCTCATTCATGATGCCGCCCCCTAGGACGACACAGGGAGGATTGAAAATAGGAATTAAAGTAACCAGACCGAGTAGGATTTCATCAATCCATTCATCTGTTATCTGCTTAATAGCACTATCACCTGAATATAACTTCTCGAATATCACTCTACCGTTAATGCATTCCCTATTAGCTTCTCTCGCTTTCTTGACCAAAGCAGTGGTTGAGGCGTATTGCTCGTAACATCCTTTTTGCCCACATCCGCACTCCAAGCCGGCAGCATGGGTGATAATGTGTCCAAATTCACCGGCCACACCAAAGCCGCCAAAATACACCTGTTTATTGATGATAATCGCACCGCCGACCCCTGTTCCATAGGTAAGACAGATAAAATCATTATAGCTTTTACCCGCTCCAAAAATCGCTTCTCCCAGTGCTGCAGCATGGACATCATTAAGTACTGAAACGGGGACTTGAAATTCATTTTGAAAAAGCGCCCTTACAGGTTTTCCTGTATAAAAAGGGACATTCTCATTGGCATAGCGTATAGAACCATTGTGAATATCCACCTGGCCCGTTGTGCTGATACCTATATAATCATACCCTGAATATTGGCGTACAAGGGAAAATGCATTTTCAAGGAGCTTGTCCCCTCCCTGCTTCCCTTCTGATAACACCTCGTTTTCCTGTGATAGGATACCCTTTTCGTCCACAATAGCGGACTTTATCATTGTTCCTCCCAGATCAAGGGCTAATATTTTGATATTTTCCACCGCCTGTCCAAATGATAATGCATGAATTAGTTCTTTTATATTATATTTGAAAAGAAAAATTTTTTAAACAGATAAAGCAAGCACCCAGCACCAATGTTATCATTGAAAATATCTTTTTTCAACATAAATAAAAAAATTATTTTTATTTTGTATTGAAAAAGAAAAAATCGGGTGCTAAAATGGGATCAAGCGTAAAACAAGGATCAGGCCATGAACGTCAATATACTCCCACTGTTTTTCTTAATTGGAGTATGCACTTTTCTAATGCATTCGTGGTAGAAGGAGGCAGGCGATATGAGAGAAATTAAATTCAGAGGCAAGCGGAGCCTTGATGGAGAATGGATCTATGGCGATATCATCACGAACAGCTTGATAAACGGCAAAAAAGGGTATTACATCATTGACGAGCATAATGACATATCAAAGGATACCAATGGAAAAATCAATATGGAAATCATGGAGGTCATCCCTGAAACAATCGGTCAATTTACAGGTTTGTATGATAAAGATGGTAAAGAGATCTATGAGGGTGATATCCTGCACCATAAGTGCAAAAGAAATCATGAGCTCGTTGTCGAAACAGTCTCGAAGGTTCAATTTAGTAACGGTGCCTTTGTTATTGTTTAAGGAGCTTGTATTAAGGAACCTGTGATATTATTTAGAAAAACCAGCCTATAGGGCTGGTTTTTCCGTGACGATCACTATTCTCCCCTGATTATCTTTCTAATCCGGGTTTTCCCTAATGAGCTTTGTAATTCCGCTAGGCTATATACTTAAAAAGCTGTGCTAAATGCAAGTATAGCCGCCATCCACGGGAATTGATAAACCCGTAAGGTAGGCTGAAGCATCTGATGCAAGAAACAAGAGCGGCCCTTTAATATCGTCATTGTTAGCAAGGCGTCCAAGCTGTGTATGACGCGAATAGTTTTGGGAGAAAAGCTTCGGTGTGCGGTCGGACGCAAGTCCACCAGGACAAAGGGTATTAATGCGTACACCAAATCTACCGTAGTAGCTGGCGGCATGACGTGTCCATGCTGTAATACCGGATTTGTTGAGAGCATAATCGTGGGCATGGGCACCATCACCCATACCGGGCTCCCCATCGTAATTGTGCTTTTCCACACCGATCAAACCCATCATGGAGCCAAAATTGATGATGGAACCGCTCTTTTGGCGAATCATTTGCTCGCCGACTAGCATGGTTAAATATAAGGCACCGGCAGAATTAACCCGTACCGACCAATCAAGGCCGCTCTCCTCTTGGAACCAGCCTACGCCTCCCTTAGGGATAACACGGCTTGCGTTGACGAACACATCAATGGTCTTTTCTTTTTCCACCACGTAATCCACCAGTTTTTTAATGGATTCCGGATCTTCCTGATGAAATTCCACAATCTCCACCTGGCCGCCTCGTTCACGCAATTCTGTTGCCGTATCCTGTGCAGCTTCTACAGAATGGCTCGCCAGATAGAGCTTGGCACCCGCATCTACCAATGCGATGGAACAGCTTTTCCCATACATGGCCCGGCCACCGGTTATCAATGCAACTTTTCCTTTAAGCGAAAACATATCCATTGTATTCATAGTCATGATCCTTTCTCATAACGGGTCGGAACTGTGACACGCACCTCTAAAATGGGTCGAGGCTTGTGGTGCGTGCTTGTGGCACGCACCTCTATTTCGCGGTGTATCCGCCGTCAACAGGCATAGTGATACCTGTTATATAGGCTGAAGCATCGGAAGCAAGGAACACGGCTGCTGCCTTGATGTCGGCAGGAGCTGCCAGACGTTTGAGATGAGAATGCTTGATAAAAGCGTTGGCAAAGCCTTGGGGCACCGCGTTTTCCATTGGCGCATAGGCAATGCAGTTACATCTTGCGCCATGCTCCCCGAGATAACCCGCTGCCTGTCGTGCATAGTTGACATAGGAACCTTTAACAAAGCCATAGTCCAAGGAGAAGTCCTCGTCAAACTTCTCAGGTGCATCAGCATAATTCTGAACATCACAGCCCACCAGCGCGGCATAGTCCGATACAAATATCACTGAACCAAAGCCCTGTTCAGCCATAATAGTGCCCAGGTGCTTGACGGTAAGCATAAGCCCCAACTGCGTACGCTTTAAATGCTTATAAATCTCATCAAAGCTGTGTACCCATCCTTTGAGCAACACGTTGGAACCATTCTCCACAAAGATATCAAGGGTACCCATTTTTTCGCGCACCTCACGGGCAAGAGCAACCGCATTTTCCTCATTTGACTGATGATATTCGATGAGGCCCTCTACACGGCCACCTATTGCTTCAAGCTTCCCGGCTGCACTACGGAGCGCATCCGTATCTTCGCCGCAAAACCATACTTTTGCCCCTGCTTCGTAAAGCCCAGCTGCAATTTCTCCGCCATAGACAAATTCGGGTGAACTGATTAATGCATTCTTCCCTTTTAGTGAAAATAAATTATTCATGCCTATATCTCCTTGATTTCAGAGAGCATGACCCTCCTGCCACCCTGCTCACGGCTCATAATGCCGCCAATGACCAACTTCATCAATTCAATAGTTTCGGTGAAGGGGAAGGGCTCCTCTCCTGTGCGCAGATAATGAACGAACTTATCCATCTGCTTTTTAAAGGAATAATAGGAATCACTGTCTGTCACCGCCTTGTTCCCTATGCTTCCAACCAGAAGCGTAGTACCGAAGGCGCCATACATGCCGGCAGACAGCGGAATGTGAATATCACAACCGGATTTATGCGTAATATGCATCATATTGCGTTCATAGGTACCGGTGTTTTGAATAGACTCAAAGCCTTCACCCAAAAGTGGGTAAATACCCTCCAATGCGTGAATACCATAGCTTTCCCATTTTTTGCACATGGGCTGGCAAATGTACATCAGCTTGCCTATTTCATAATGATTCTTGAAAAAGGGCTCCATTGCCTTAACATATCGCATGGAAGAAGATGAGATGAAACGCTTGCCTTCGTTATGCCATTTGACAAAGGTGCGAAGATCTTTTTCGTTGTCCACCATGGGCTTATCTATGAACAGGGGAATATCTGCCTCAATAAAAGGTCTACAGCGTTCAACATGCTCCGATCCAATATCTGTGGCACAAATAACTGCATCTACCTGACCGATCATATCTTCAGGCCTGTCTACAATATTAGGGATCAGTGAACAACGGGCTGTATCCTCCGCATCAGCGCGGTTGTTACAATGAATATGAGTGATACGGGCGCCCGGAATGCCAATGGTATGCTTAGGCTGCTTGTTTAAATAAACAGGTATTCCGGCGAAGGGGCATTTGTCCATATACTCTTTATTGTAATCATTGTACATGGCACTCCAGGAATAGGGATGACCATTCCCCTCCGTCATTCCTAAAATTCCAATTCGAAGTTCCTTCTCACCTAGGGGCCAAACATTTGCCATATTCGTCACCTCTCTATAAATAATCATTTAGATTCGCCTTCATCCGTCATTGGATAATTAGCGTTATTCCCATAATTCAATAGTATAATGTAATGGCTTGTTTTTCAACTACTTTCGGATTGTTAAACCACATTTTTATTTTTATTGTTTTTATATTGTATAAACAGCCAATAATCTGCCCAATTTATTTCGGAACAGTAAATAATAATTGATTATTTTTTGTTTTTATATTCTCATACCCTATGCTAAATGGTATAATGAAAGACAATCAAACTAAATTAAAATCGCATGGAGGAAAACCCTATGAATATGAGACCTAGCAGAGTACTCAGGAAGTTGCGTGAGGGTAAAGTAGCAACCTGCATTAAGCTGAATTTTAGCGATCGCAGAATAGTCGAACTCGCAGCGATGTGCGGATTTGATTGCATATGGGTAGACATGGAGCATGTACCGAATGGGATTGACACCGTAGAACAGGCAGCTCTGGCTGCTAAAGCTCACGACTGTGACCTCCTCACCCGTATCTCTCGTGGTGGCTACAGCGATTATATCCAACCTCTGGAAGCTGACAGTACAGGTATTATGGTTCCTCATCTGATGAGCCTGGAAGATGCTAAATTTGTTCAGTATTATACGAAGTTCCATCCCATAGGCAGACGTCCACTGGACGGTGGTAATGCAGACGGCAAGTATTGTCTCGTCGATACTGCCGATTATATGAAACAGGCTAATGAACAGCGTTTTGTCATTGTCCAGATCGAGGATCCGGAGCCATTGGCACAGCTTGATGAAATATGTGCGCTCCCCGGTATTGATATGCTTTTCTTCGGCCCTGCTGATTTTAGTCAGGGTGCAGGCATACCCTGTGAATGGGACAACCCTCTCCTGGAAGAAACCAAGCGTCTTGTCGCAAAAACAGCCAGAAAGCACGGAAAATTTGCCGGTACTGTTGGCAGCACAGGAAATTTCAATGCATTAGTTGATATGGGCTATAACTTTATCAGTCTTGGAGCAGACGTTGTGGCACTTGCCCCCTACTTCCAGGATATCGTCGCTAAGTGTGACAATACAAAGGCCGTTGCATTTGAGGACATCAAGTAGGAGGATGCACATGAAGTATACTGAGATTGGGAGAGCCAAGGTATCCAATATGTCTCTGGGTACTGTACAGCTCGGTATGAATTACGGGATTGCCAATACAGGCGGCAAGCCGGACCAGGAAAAAAGCTATTCTATGCTTAGAGAAGCTCTGGAGCATGGCATTACATCGCTTGATACAGCGCGGGGTTATGGTGAATCGGAAAAGGTGCTGGGTGGTTTTTTTGAGGAAGGCGGTTATAAAGGCGAGCTTCCGTTCCTGACCACCAAGTTTTTTACGACTGTGCCCGTGGGTTCTTCCGATGCAATAGTGGAAAAGGAAATTATCGAATCAGTTGAAACCTCTCTTTCTCTCTTAAAGGTTAAAAAGGTTAATTGTATATTAATGCACCGTCCCGAGGATATGACCAAGCATGGTGACATTGTGCCAAAAACCCTCAAGAGTTTGATCAATCGTGGCTATACAGACATCGTGGGAGCTTCTATCTATTATCCTGAAGAGGTAGAGACCATGCTGCAAAATGATCTGTATCAGGCTATCCAGATACCCATGAGTCTCTTTGACCAGAAGCTCATTCAACAAGGCTATCTGAAACGACTCCATGAAAGAAATATTGGTGTTTTCGTCCGCAGCGTGTTCTTGCAGGGCTTATTCTTCCTTAACCCTGATAATATGGGAGACCCGGATCTTGCCCGATATGCAGCGCCCCATCTTAAAACACTACATCGTCTTGCTGAACGTTCCGGTATGAGTGTGGCTCAGTTTGCCATATCCTTTATCCGGGATATTCCCGGAGTCACAAGTCTGGTATTGGGTGCGGATACACCGGAGCAGGTAAGAGAGAACATCGCATTAATTGACGGACCCGCCATTGGAGAGGCCGAACGTAATGAAGCCCTCAAGGCTTTTTCTGATGTCGACCTTGAGGCTATCATGACCGTATTGAGAAGGCCTAAAGCTTAATCGCTGAGGAGAAAGGGATAATCCTATGAATATATTTGATCTCTCAGGGAAATACGCCGTTGTATTCGGCGGAGGCGGTTATCTTGGCAGTGCAACTGTAAGAGCCATGCTTGATTTGGGAGCCAAGGTTGTCATCGCAGACTCTTTCCCTGATTTTGCAAAGAATAATATCGCCCAGTTTGAAGGCGATCCTAATTGTGTTTTATTCAAATGCGATATAAGTGATACTTCACAGGTTCGTGGTGCCTATGACAAATGCGTTGAAGCCTTCGGCGTCTTCAACACCCTTATCAATCTGGCCACCTTCGGCGCTTCAAACTCCATTGAAAAAATGACCGATGAGGAGTGGAGCATCGGTATTGAGGGCACACTCAACACCACCTTCCGGGCCATTCGCGAGGCTATACCCTACTTTGAGAAGAACGAGCAAAGCTGCATCGTCAATACGGGTTCCATGTATGGCATGGTTTCACCGGATTACAAAATATATGGCAACAGCGGCCAAAACAATCCCCCAAACTACGGTGCCGCAAAAGCAGCAGTCATTCAGCTCACCAAATACTGTGCCGGTCATCTTGCACCAAAAGGTATACGTGTCAACAGCGTTACACCCGGACCCTTCCCGGATCATCGCAAGCTGCCTCCCGAGGAATTCCTGCGCGAGCTGTCCAACAAGACCATGCTGGGCAGAGTAGGTACCAACAAGGAAATCGCAGGTGCATTTTGCTACTTGATATCCGATTCTGCTTCCTTTACTACCGGTGCCAATATCGTGGTAGACGGTGGCTGGACAGCGTGGTAAAGATTTATGCCAAAGAACATATTCCTATAAAAAACTCGAGGGAAATAGATCCCTCGAGTTTTTATTTATCGGTCGAGTCGTGTGCTTGTCTCAATTGCACTAATAGTCTGCCTTCAAAAATTCTACTTTGACTTCGCCATCCTTCATGGAAAGTGTTGTCATACCTCTGAAGCGATCATCACTGTCTGGGTAGTCATCCCTGTAATGTGGCCCCCGGCTCTCTTTTCGAAAGCTTATCAATTCAAGCAAGGACTTACTTAATGTTATATAACTGCATAGCTCACTCACTTTTTTTACATGAATACCTTTTTCAAAATGAGTCATGGGGTTAAAAGAAGCATCAATCCCATTGATAAGGCTAAGACCTTTCCTGCACTTTTCTTCATTTCTAACAATGGATGCATTTTCCCACATCACTTTACGGATTTGGCTAAAGGACCTTTCGATATCAACCAGGTCACCATTATCCTTATCGTAACGCTCATTGATTAAGTCTTCCGCGTCAGCATATCCAAATGAACTGTGGGCTCTATTTGCTGCAAATTTAGCTGCAGCCTCTCCCGCCCGAGCCCCAAATACCTGTGTAGCCGCAATAGCGGCTCCTCCAAGCCTGTCAGCCCCATGAGCACCACCTGCAGTTTCGCCTGCAGCAAAAAGACCCGGTACCCCTGTACCTGCATCGGATGATATATAGATTCCACCATTGAAGCACTGGGCGTGAGGCACGAGGTCGAACCCTTGTCCAATAGGATCAACCCCTCTGTCTTTCATCCACCTGAGCCAGGATTCAATCACCCAACGTTTATCCTCTAATACCTTTGGAGAATACTGCACATGAATCCCCCCTGATTCATGTGCCAACCCTTCTGTGCATTCCTTATACAGGGCAATGTCTACATATCGGCTGATTGTAGCATTGCTGAAGGGTCCATGCTTGGCTCTCTCAACGAGGCATTCTTCAACTGTAATATGGGAAGGAAGATGTTTTCTTATGATATCTTCCCCGTTTTTATTTGTAAAAACGGGTAGTGTATCGAGATTTTTCTCCTGAAAGAGGAGCTTCCTCACAGGCCAGGTTAAGCCCGGTATGAATTGGATGAACTCCATATTCGTCAATCTGGCACCGGCCTCAAGTGCAAGCCTGTATCCATCACCTGTCTGGTCGGGAGTCGCCAGGCCGTATTGATAAACCCCACATCCCCCGCCGGTAGATAGAATGACGGCCTTAGCTTTGAAGTAAACGATGTGTGATAGCTCATCAAAGCCTACTGCACCTACACATGTTTCTCCATCCTTTATAAGTGAGACGATCGTTATACCTGTTCTTACCGATACACGACGCTTTTTTAGCTGGGACCACATTACATCGCGTATTTTGTCCATGCCATATGTAGTAGATCCTCTTTTCTTCTTTCCGAAGCATGGAATGACCCCATTATACTGACCGGTCTGAGGATCTATGGGAAAGCTCAGGCCATATTGTTCCAGTTCATGAAAACGATCTGTGCATTCATCGGCAAGTATCCTGGCAAGCTCACGGTCTGCAGCTCCATTCCCTGCCTCCAGAATTTCCTGATAGTAATGCTCCGCTGAGTCTCCCTCAAAAATAATGGCATTCATTCCCCAACCTGGAGTACCCGGGTAAAAAGTAGCACCCGTTTTCCCAAAAGGAGATTTGGTTGCAATGAGAACTTCCGCACCATTCTCTGCAGCTTTAATGGCGGCTTTTATACCTGCCCCTCCACCACCGATGATTAATACGTCCGTTATAACTTCGTACTCAATCTTTAATTTCATCGTTCTAATCTCCTGAGATTGTTATCGCTCTGAAAGCTACCTATTCTTTTACACAAAGTACGGTCGAAAAACTGGATTGATTTTAGACCTAAATGCCGTGCTTGTATCCGTACTTTACCAGCCGAACCATTTCGGCTGCCCACTCCAACGGGATGGGCGGCGTGTCCGCCTTTCCTGAGAGATAGTCTACAGCTGCCCGGAACTGTCTGTTATACATTTGATCGTTGGACAGGGGCACAGGAATGGAAACAAACTTCCCTGTCTCATTGTTGCCAAAGTAAAGCCCATAAGGATGTACACCGTTCTCTGCAAGAGAGCATTGCAGGATACCCCGCTCAAAAACCAGCCGTGTTTCGTTGATAGATGGCCCCGAATAACCGGTACAAGTGATGGAATAGGGTGTTCCCTTATCCCCCACACCCATCATGGCATAGGAGGAATAGACTTCTATACCGGGCTTTTGGGCCAAATAACAGGCGTGAAATTCTTTTGTTTTCTGGCCGAGGAACAAGTGCACACGGTCCAACTGATGAACACCGTAATTAAGCGCGATTCCGCCCCCGGACTGCTCCTGTGAAAGCTGCCAGGGTGAGCGGCCATCCCAAAAGTAATGGCAGTGCAGATGGTCATCTATGGAGAGCAGCGGCCCCAAATCATGCTCATGCAAAAAGCCAAGGGTTGCCTGGTATACGGCATTATAACGCTGGGTGTGGCAGACCGTAGCCTTGACCTTATAACGCTTTGCTGCCTCAATCATGCATAGGCACTCTTCATAGGTATTGCCCAAGGCTTTTTCAATCATAATATCTACACCGGCCTTAGCGCATGCGACAAAGCACTCCAAATGCAGATGATGAGCGAGATTAATAACAACAGCATCCGGTTTCTCTATCTCAAGCATGGTGTGATAGTCTTCGTAAACAGGACAGCAAAGGCCAAGCTGTTCACAAAGCAGCTTGGCCTTATCCAGAGTACGATTGGAAATAGCACAAAGGGTCACATCATCGAGAGACAATAACCCTCTACCGTTTAGACCTGCGATATAGCCGGCACCAATCATCGCAATTCTCATATAAGCGCTCCCCTAATATGAAAGTACAAGGTTCATATTATGAAATAACAAGGTTCTTACCGGCAGGTGTCGATATGTACCTTTGCAATGAGTTTTTTAACATTGCTGCTTTGATCCCACATCTGACCTGCACAATGGGCATCCTGGGGCATGAATATGGCAAAATGACCTGCCGGAAAACGGACTTTTGCTGCATCCTTATCAATCTTGCCCAGGCAAGCCTCAATAGCAGGATCATATTCTTTTGTGATAGTGGAAACTCCCGCCAGAGGTTTATAATAGAAAGCTTCCTCGCCCTCAGCTACAAGCATGACGTCAATATAATCCCGATGTGCCTCAAAAAGCGGATCTGCATTAGGTCCGGTTGCATATGTACCTCTGCGGATAAAGATTCTATCGCCCTCGATTTCAATAGGGCTGTTATCATGCTGGCTGACATCATATTCTGCGAAGAATTTAAGTATTTTTTCAATGCCACGACCCAGTCCGTAATAGCTTGAACTATTTTCCAGTCTGTCAAATACCATATTAATCCTCCTAATTTTCTACAACTACATTGCCTTCTAAAATCACCTTATGGATATCATACTCATCATTTACAAGCACAATATTAGCCTTTTTACCCACTTCAAGGGTGCCTACCCTATCGTCCACATGAACAGCCCTTGCCGGATTTCTGGAACAAACCTTGAATACATCCATCATGCCAAGCCTTGCATTGTGCTTGAAATTCCTGGCAGCCTGATACATGCGCATTTTGCTGCCGCAAAGCTCACCATTCTCCAGGTTGACATCCATGTCATCCACAGAACCGGTACAGGAATCGGTAACGGCCACAACAAAGTCAATGCCTATGGTCTTAATGACCAGCCTGACCATCTCAGGCCTTACATGTATGCCCTGACTGTCATTGATAATCTCGCAATAAACATTGTCACAGAGCATAACCGCTTCATCAAAGCCACACTCTCTTGTCCCGGCCCAGCGGCTTGGTGAAATGCTGGTGCCTGTGGCATCCATGAGATGGGTGCAGATGGTAACGCCATTATCTACGGCCCAGAAAACATCCTCTGGAGAAGCTTCGGAATGGCCGATGGCAATTGGAATACCTGCTGCATGGACATCAGTGATAAATTCACGTGCGCCTTCCAATTCAGGGGCGACAGTCCACATGCGGAGAATATCTGCGGCTTCAGCAAGATGGCGCTGATATTCTCTTTTGTCTACAGGGCGGATGGTCTTGGCTCTTGCACCGTATTTAGGATTGAAGAAAGGCCCCTCAAAGTGAACACCCATAATATTACCGGGTCTTTTTTCCTCCATGGCCTTCCTTATTTCTCTCATGGCCAGGATGGCCCCTTCTTCACCAATATCATGATAAATGGTGCAGTTCATTGAGGTACTTCCACCCTCAAGGTGAAAACGTGCTACCTTTTCAGGGTTTTCATGACACCAGCAGTCACCGCCTGCATGACAGTGAATGTCCACAAAACCGGGACCTGCATAGTGGCCTTTTCCATCTATGATTTCACAATCGGTTGGCAGGGTGATATCTTCTTTAGTGCCCATAGCCTTGATTACATCGCCTTCAATGAGAAGGACACCGTCCTCGAGAATGCGATCTTCAAGAACGAGGGACACATTGATGATTGCTTTCATAGCATTCTCTCCTCTTAAAATTTAGGCTGTCCCAAAAGATTTCGCTTTGAGACAGCCCCTCACTAGAAAATTAATAGCCCATGAGTTCATCACAGCCGAAGGGCGCTGCAATGGCTTCACTGACATATACACTTGTAGGCCAAAGCTGAAGAACCGAAGAAGGAACCAGCGGTGTGACTGGTCCGTAAAGCACCAGACGGGATATCATTCTCTGCCATGCAGAGTATGTGCCACTCGTGGTAATGCCGTGCATTTCCATACGATTCCTTGCATTTTTAACATCTCGCGGACCAATGGTGAAGGCTCTAGGCGGTACATTAGCCAGATCACCGCTTTGACCCATGGTACCGTGCAGGGAGTTCTGAGCGATGGTCAGGGGATGCAGAGTTACAATACGCGCCCCCATCTCAATAAACTCTTCCACACTGTCACATGCAAATTCAGGCGTGCATGGATCTACAAAGCCGACATGGCCTGCCCATCCGGGACCACTATAGCAGATATCCGCACCGCCCTTACCAATCTCTTCAATGATCTTGGTGTAATCGGCGGCAATGGCATTGGTAGGATAGTGGATATTTTCCATGGGCATACGGAGCTTCTCATCAATATTCATGACAAGGTATTTCACAAAGGAATGGCTAAAGCCCGCTTTATAGGTGATAGGCGCAATATTGCCCTGATCGTCGGCCCATTCGTCCATGGCAAAGAGATGGACATTGCGGCAATTGATCTTAAAACGATTGACTAATTCGGCAACCTGCATATAGGAAACAGGGTCCGGGTTGGGAATAATCATGACACAGGTTTGATTCAACTCATCGGAAAGCTTCATGCGCATGACCATGTCACCCACAAAAATGCTTCCGAAGCTTGGTACAATTTTAATTTTATAATCGGGATTAGGATGCTTTTCCATATCCTCGCGCTTTATGGCACGCACACGGTCCAAAACTTCCTTATCACGAAAAGGAATCCAGGATGCAGGTGCGAATGTAAACTCGCTCATTCTACTGACCTCACTTTCTTAAACTTTGCTTTGCTCATTATGCTCGTAATAAGCCTTGACATATTTGACACCCTCAGCTACTGCGGATTCAAGACAAGCCTTGCCAAGCTCGGCAGTTGCATAGGTGGGATCTCCGAACAGACCGGTTTTGGTCTCCTGCAGACCCCATGTAGAAACAGGTCCGCGCAACGGACTGTTGCAGCGAATAGCATCCACATTGGTATAGGCTGAGGTATCTACCAACTCAGGTGAAATGTGCAGGATGCAGGAAGTCTCATATTCGCCGCCGTGGATATCACCCTCGGGATCTTTTTTCAGTGCATTGTAGGTTTTGGCTGCCAATGCAAAGGGTGACAGGGTCATGGTAAATACATTGTGCTTATCTGCAATTTCTCTCATGACGGTACGGAGCAGACAGTCGTGATTGCCATGGCAGTCCAGCATGACAATCTTTTTAAAGCCTTCCTTAACCAGTGAATCAGCAATATTGTAGATATAATCGGTAAAGACACGGGAATCAATGTTGGGACAGCCCGGCCATTTACGAACGATACCCATGGAAAAACCATAGTTGATGGTCCGTAATACAAGAACAGGAATCCCTGCTTCTGTGCAGGCCTTGCCCAATTCATCCCCTACGTATTTGGCGATGATTGCATCTGTTTCCACAGGAAGGTGATTTCCATGCTCCTCAGTGGTGCCCACAGGCAAAATAACAACGGCGTTCTTCTTGATGTACTCCGCAATCTGCAAAGTATTTTGGTCTCCATAATAAAATGACATAATAAAACCTCCTTAATATCCTACTGTTTCCATGCATTCAATAGGTTGTGCAAGCTGTGTATCCATGAACAGGGAACAATCCATCAGCTGATAAATGGACCCAGGCACATAGGGTGTCACAGGGCCATGCGTAATGAGACGTGATGTCATGCGCTGCCAGGATGAGAAGGAACCCATAGTGGTAAGTCCGTGGTATTCCTGACGGACCTTGGCATGCAGTACATCCCGTGGGCCGATGGTTGCAGCCTTGGGCGGCACATTAGCAATATCACCAGAGCAACCGAACACACCATGCAGTGAATTCTGCATAATGGTCAAGGGATGCAGTGTTAAGATCTGTGCCTTCTGTTCAAAATAGGGATCGTTTAGATCCTTGATCTCATACTTTCCACCGTCGCTGTAATTGGGGATCAACTCAGGACAGGGATCAATAAACGCGATATGACCCGCCCAGCCAGGACCACTATAAATAACATCCACGCCGCCGTTTCCTGCTTCGTCCATCATATCTGAATAATAGGCGATATTCTCAGTTGTCGGATAATGAATATTTTCAAGGGGCATACGCAGCTCAGGATCAATTTGCTCATAGAAATACTTTAAAAAGGAATAGGAAAAACCGGAACGATAGGTAATGGGCGCGATGTTGTCCTGATCATCAGCCCATTCGTCCATGGTAAACGGGAAAACATTGCGGCAATTAACTCTTCGCTCGTTGATAGCAGCTGCCAGCGGGATGTAAGTAGCGGGGTTGGGATTACCGCATATGAACACAAATTTACGGTCAAAATCATCGGACTCTTTAATCCGAGAGAACATATCCATGGTTTCTACGGCACAAAGATTAAGCCCAGTCTTGATACGAAAGTTAGGGTTTGGGTGCTGCATGATCTGCTCGGGTGTCATACCACGCAAGCGATCTAGAACCTCCTTATCCTGAAACGGAACCCATGGCGCTGGTTTAAAGGTAAATTCACTCATGTTATTCCTCCTTGATTATCTAAATTTCAAGAACGCCGGCATTATACGCTTTGTATTTTGCATAGGCCTCTTCATAAACGTTTACATTGCTTTTTTCCGGAATGAAGGTCATGGCTGGACTTCCTACCATGGTACCTGCTTGTTGAAAATCTGAAAATAAACCTCCGCCAACACTGGCGATGATAGCTGCGCCAAGATTTGCTGTTTCATGGGTTCTAGGTACAACCACCCGCTTACCCGTAATATCTGCAATAATCTGGCACCAGATCTTACTCGATGCGCCTCCGCCAAAGATCCTGATCTCTCCGCCTGTAACACCTAAACGCTCCATGTTCTCGATGTGCATTTTCATCTGATAGCCCACACCTTCAAGCACGGAACGGATAATATCAGCCTGAGTTGTCTGCAGAGATAAGCCTGAAAATGCACCCTTTGCTTCTCCTGACGCATCTACTGAGAGATGGGGATAAAAGCGCACGCCTCCTGCCAAAGGATTTGCCGATTCAGCCATTCTATCCATTTCAGCAAAGGAAAGGCTTGGAAACATCGTGTTCTTGAGCCATTTAAGCGCAACACCAGCTGTAGCCACAACAGTTTCCAGAATCCAACGATTACGGTCCAAACCACAGCAGGTGACCTGCATGCTGTCGTCAATAAGGGGCTTGTCGCAAATAGCGCCGATAGCTGAGGAAGTACCCAAAGAAATCGTAAAGATGCCTTTATCAATACCTGCTCCGATGGACGCACAGCGTTGGTCCTGCGCACCGATGATCACTTTAGTTGCGGTGGACAAGCCGAGCTCCTGAGCAGCCTTGGGTAAAACAGTACCCGCTACATCCCCTAAAACCATGAGCTCGGGGAGCTTGGCACCATCAATGTCAAATTGATTCAAGAGCTCTGTCACCCATCGCTGTTCATGGATATCATAAGCCAATGTTCCCGAAGCCATGGACAGATCAGTTACGGTCTTTCCTGTCAGGCGATAGATAATGAAATCATGCGCCATTAATATCTTAAAGGTCCTGTCATAAATCTCTGGACGATGGCGTTTTACCCACATGAGCTGGGGCAGGACATAACAGGGTAAAAGTTTCTTTCCCGTTTGATTAAAGATAGCCCAGGGATCGCATTCCCGACCCATTTGCGCGATCTCTTCGGTAGAGCGTCCATCCAGCCAACTGATGGCATTGTGCAAAGTATTTCCCTCTTTATCAATGGGAACAAAGGCAATGCCCTGGGAGCTTACTGAAAGAGCGGCGATATCAGAACCTGAAATGCCGGATTGCACGATAGAGCCTTTCACAGTGTTCACCACATTGTTCCACCACGCGTTTGCATCCTGTTCAATGCCGTCATTGCAGATGATTAAATCATATTCAATATAGTTACTGCCAAGTATTGCGCCTTTTTCATCGAAGACCATACTCTTGCAACCTGTAGTTCCAAGGTCAATACCCAATAGATACATCGTTTTCACCTCATGTCACCCTGTACAAGACGATTATTTTTTAGGAATAAAGTATTTAGCGCTGCATTTTGCCTGATCCGTCTCAGAATAGTCTTCGTCGTTTTTGATCCCGTATTGGGCCAGTACTGGTGCATAAAGCACTGCACAGTGCCCGCAGTAATCATGATAGGGCTCCATGTGCTTCATGGCGAGTAAACGACCCTTTGAGGGGCAATAATGCATTTTAAGCTCGTAAACCTTTTCTTCTTCATCAAAGGTCATGGTAAAATCCGCTGCTTCTTCATTCAGGGCCTTCGACCAATACTCCCAGCAGGCACTGATGCCTTTTTCTGCGGCCAGCTCCCCCAGCCGTGGCACAACGTACTCTTTGGAGATGTGCTCCCAATAGCGTACGACAGCATCGTGGTCAGCTTTATCTTCTATGTATTTAAAAAGCTCACTGTAAAGGGGAATAAATTCTGTGCAGGACAGCATTAGAAGCACCTCCTGAAGAAGCGATAAGCAGCTTTACCTGTTTCGCTATCATAAGATATCAATTCAAATCCAAGGTCAGCATTATCCGCTATGGTCTCATTAACGGTACGGGTCTCTTCTATGTACCATTTCGACGGTGTATACGAGATACTCTTCATATAGGCAATGGCGGGACAATGGGCGATCTCCACCAGCAGCTCTACATCTGAAAGCGTTGTTTTGAGGACTTCGGAAGCTTCCTCGGTTTCATAGATGTTTTCAATATGCTCCTTGAGCGAAACGAGTCCCCTCTCCTTTATTGAAGCCACAAGGGGTGCATAATAGGCCGTTGCATAGCGGCGCAGATATTCCTTGACGCCATTATCGCCATATTTTTCTCCCACATATCTCAGACCTGTATCACCGGAAACATGAAAATCACGGTGCAGATACTTATTGTCTGCTGCCCGCTTGTCCATAATTTTTAATGACATTTTATCCCTCCTGTTCGATTTAGGGGGACTTCAAATATTACTATTCCTTTGGTGGATCTTTGCGGAGCGTGATATTTGAAGAATCCCAGAGAAAGAGCGGATCACCAGATGGTGAATCCGCCGTCCATCAAAAGATTGATTCCTGTAACATAACGTGAGGCCTCACTGGCAAGAAAAACCACCGGACCCTTAATATCTCCCTGATCAGGCCATTTTTTCAACGGGGTATGTTCAGCATAGGTATGGTAGAAATCAGGATGGGTTTTTTCGAGGTCAGGATTATATCCTCCGGGACTAATGCAATTGGCTCGGATATTATCCTTCCCATAATAGGCGGCAAGCCATTTTGTAAAGCCTATCATCCCCCACTTTTCGAAGGTATAGCCAACCGGGCTGCTCTGCCCTTTTTCATAATACGGAAAATGGGGTCCCATAACGCCCTGTATGGAGGATATATTAATGATGCTTCCTTGGCCCTGCTTTTGCATATAAGGCAATATGGCCTTTGTCAGCAGCATAGTGCCATTTACATTGACATCAAGCGTGTGAGCAAGGTGTTCACGGCTCATATTTGGCAAGTCACCATAGCCCTCACGGGTAACGGCATTATTTACCAGAATATCAATACGACCAAAGCGCGCCATTACCCCAGCAGTAAACTTTTCGATTGATTCATCACAAGCCATATCCAATGCCATTCCTACAGCCTTGAGCCCCTTTTCCCGGAGCTGGCTTGCGAAAGCCTCACAGGCCTCACCATTCCGGGAGGCAACGATGACAGCAGCACCGGCCTCGGCAAGGCCTTCCGAGATAGGCGTCCCATAAAGACCCCTACCACCTGTCACAATGGCCACCCGGTCAGCCAGATCAAACATCTGCTTCGCATTCATATTGTCACCCTTTAATTTCACCTGTTTTCACCATAATGGCTTTAACGATGGCCTTTTGCTCCTCATTGAGCACGGGCTCATAATCAGGGCTGAAATTACCCTCGAATCCCAGAAGATTCATAGCATGAGTGAAAGCAGGCCAAATACCCACCACAAACATTTCATCCCTTGCCGCCATCATTTGATTGAGGGCTTCCTTACCTGCCTCAAAATCACCGGCATTAAAAGCGTCCTGTGCGCGCTTGATTGTAGCCGGGAAACAAGCAAATATGCCATCGAGAATATGCTCTATACCATAAGCATGTCCTACAGCAAATAGATCAGAGTTTGAAAAGATGGGGGTGAAATCCTTCTTCATGTCTTTTGCGTCATGGATGGTCTTGGCCAGGATAGCATCGCCAGTCTTGATACCCTTATAGTTATCGATTTGGGCAAGTTCCTTTACGTCTGCAAAGTTCAGTTTATAGCGAGCGGTAAAGGGATGGTCGTATATGTAGATATCATGTTGGGTCATGGCCGCAACTGCTTTAAAATATGTCATGGCCGTCTGATGGTTCATACTGTTATAATAGGGCGCAGTGACCACTACAGCAACGTTATATTTGTTTAGGATGTCAAGGCGATCCTTTACTCGGGCAATGCTGTTATCTGCAGCACCCACCATTAGTAAAACGCGATTATTGACAGCTTCAACGGCTGTCTTTACCGCTACCTCATATTGGCTGTTCCGTATGCAGCCAAGCATGCCCATAGTACCCATGAGCAGCAGTCCTGATGCACCGGCAGCTATTTGGCTCTCGATCTGAGCAGCAAGACTTTCCTTGACAACATTTCCGTTTTCATCTAGCGGTGTTCCTAATGCACAGTAAAATCCTTTTTTTAGCATTATGCTATCCCCCTAATATACTTTATAAATTTGGTTATTAGCCATTGGGTTTAGTTTAGGAGCTTATATCATTCTTCGACCTTAAGATTGTGGTACATTGAAGTCTAAAGAAAACATCAATCCGTCACAACCGACACACCACATGCTTTGATATCTTCCAGAGCTTCTTTTTCGACACGCCTATTGGTAACAAGGTACGACGCCATGGAAATATCAGAAATTTGAGAAAAGCTCTCGTGACCAATCTTGGTATAATCGGCTACAACAATTGTTGTGCGTGCCCGTTCAATCATCAGCTTGCTGACTTGCGCTTCCTCAGCATGATACGTAGTCAGCCCTTCCTCGCAGCATACACCGTCTACCGAAAGAATGACCTTATCTGCCTTATATCGTTTAAGCTGATCCAATGCGATGTTCCCAAAAGTGAAGGAATATTGGGGATTGATATCGCCCCCAAGAAGCTGGACATGAAAAGTGGGTACAGCTCCCAGCTCGACAGCAACCGAAATGGAATTGGTTACGATTTTCAAATTCTTAAAACGTTTAAGTTCAAGCGCAGTAAAATACGTGGTCGTACCGGCATTGATCAAAAGTGTATCTCCGTCATTTATAAGCGTAGCTGCAACGGCTGCGAGGGACTGCTTTTCTGTTGCGTTTTCGTTTCTGCGCTGCTGCAAATCCATATTATAATAATTTTTCATGGTTTGCACCGCACCACCAGGCACCCGCTCCAGATACCCATTCTTTTCCAACTCAGATAAATCATTGCGTATAGTGACTTCAGAGGTTCCGAGAACCTCACTCAAATAAGCCACCCGTACTTTTCCCGAGCGATTTAAAATCTCCAAAATGCTATTTCTACGCGCATCCAGCTTAAGTCCATCATTAGTTGCCATATTCACCCCTCCTCATTCTTTTTGTTTTCCTTCAAAAAACGAAAGTAATACTATGGAAAAAGAAAATTGTGAGATATAATAGGTATATACAATAAAATAAAGTACAGAATATTGTTTTTTTGATTATATCACCTTTCGTTATGGAAATCAATTCGTGAATAAAACAAAAATTATACTTTTCAAATAGCGCTATTTATATTACAATTAGATGTGCTAACACGGCAAGACAACCCTACATCTTATTTGCACCAACCTCATATTAATGTTGCATCTTGTACCTTTTGCTCTACATTTTGCAACAATGCCCATTTATCACATTAGCCCCTGCTGGTTTACGGTACACAAAGCCTTTGGGTATCGTTGACCTCAAGGTCCTCTTTAACTTCTAGTTCGACCTCGTAACAGACAAATTTTTTGAAAGGAGCTGTACCTATCATGTTAAAGTATTTCGTTACTCGGATATTGCTATTGATACCCATGATATTGGTTATCAGTCTGGTTGTCTTTATCGGACTTGAGCTCACACCTGGTGATCCCCTTACTGCCTCCATTTCACCCGAACTTATCTCTTCAATGAGCGCGGCAGATCTTGATGCCATGCGAGAATCCATGGGATTAAACGATCCTATGCTTATCCGCTATTTTCGCTGGTTGGGAAATATCCTTCAAGGGGATTTCGGTGTTAGTTTCTTGACCGGTAAACCTATAGCAGAAATAATCCCTAACCTGCTGCCCTCAACCATCAAGCTTGCTCTTGCCGCACTTCTTGTTTCTACAGTTATCGGTCTTGTCTTTGGTATTCTCTCTGCAATCAAGCAAAATTCAATCATTGACTATCTCTCATCAATATTCGGTGTTATCGGTATATCTATGCCGGAATTCTTCATCGGTATTCTGGCCTTACTGGTCTTTGCCCTCAAGCTCAATTGGCTCCCCGCTCAAGGACGTACCGACATTGGGTTGAATGCTTTTCAATCCCTCAAGTACTTGGTTCTTCCTGCCTGCAGTTTGGGCCTTGTGCTTGCTGCCGCACTTATGCGCTATACCCGAAATGCTATGCTCGACGTGCTTAATAAGGATTATGTTAAGACCGCACGGGCAAAGGGGCTTCCTGAATGGAAGGTTTACACTAAACATGCCTTCCGCAACTCACTCATGCCTATCAGTGTATTGATCTGTATGCGTCTGCCCATGCTCATTGGCGGTTCAGTCGTTATAGAGCAGGTTTTCGGTTACGCAGGGATCGGTTCACGTCTACTTTCCGCTATAAACAGCAGCGACTATCAATTAGTATTGATCATTGTGCTTTTACTGTCCA